>VXPR01000526.1 GCA_009839405.1 Gammaproteobacteria bacterium | reverse complement strand
CCCTTGATTTGCGCCTCCGCTTCTTCGGGCGTCATGAATCGCTGCTCGCCGAGTTCGCGCGGCCGTTCCACCGGCGTGATCGAGCCGCTGTCGTAGTTGCCGGTTAGATCGGGCAACCCCGTGCTGGTGCGCCGGATGTCCGCCGCGCTGCCGGTGGCAAGGGCCATGCAGAGCGCAGCGATGCAGGCTCTGCTGAAGGATTCCGGGATTCGAGTCTTCATGGCATGTCCTCCTGCTTGGACATCGGCCCGCTACGGCGCGAGTCCGTGGCTCAGGCGGAGGTACACGAACCGTCCGCCGAGTCCCCAAGGGGTGTCCGTAGGATAGCGGATGCCCCAAAGCACGTTGGAAAGGTGCGTTTTGGGCAGTTCCGTCGGCAGTTCGTCGAACAGGTTGTTGATCCCTGCCGCCAGCTTGAGCGAGCCCCAATCGAGCCGGGCCTCGGCATCCACGGTGTTGCCGGCGTCGACCTCGATCATTCCGGTGTCGAGAGGGTGCTGCACCGTGTCGCCGAAATGGTTGATGCGGACGACGACGCCCCACCTGCCGCGGGTGAAGTCGGCGGTGACGTTCGCTTGCCGCCCCGGCTGGCCTCGTTCGAGTTGGTCCGCCGCCCAACCGCCGTAGTAGTCGCCGAACCCCACCCCGGCAGGAGCGCCGGCCGGAAGGTTGCGGCCCACGATATCGGTCTCGCTCGCGTGCGCGTTGGCGGAGAGCCAGAGGTAGCCACCAGCCGCCGGCAAGCCCCAGCGCGCCGAAAAGTCGATACCCGTCGTTTCCGTGTCAACGCCGTTGAAGAAGAACGCCGCGGTGCTCACGAGCTCCGCATCGCACGCGGCAATGCCGGCACAGCCGAGTCCCTGCGAGCGCACAACCCTGTCGTTGATGCGGGTGGAGAAGATGTCGGCAGTCAGCCGCAGGCGGTTTCCGGCCCAGACGCCGACAAGGCCGGCGCTGACGTTCTGCGCCGTCTCGTGCTGCAGCGAATCCACGCCAAAGGCGCGGGCGACTTCGTGCCCTTCACCCGCCGACAGGGTCGTGGTGAGGCCGGCGTCGCTGGCGACGAACAGGATGGAGTTGAAGCGCCGCTGCGACAGGCTCGGCGCCCGGAATCCGGTGGAAACCCCGCCACGCAGGGCTATGCGATCGGTGAGCTCGAACCGGCCCACCACCTTGCCGGTGGTCTGGGCACCAGCGTCGCTGTAGTCCTCGGCGCGCAATGCCGCGCCGAGCAACACGCCCTCGGCAGGACGACTTTCCAAGTCCACGTAGGCAGCCATGCTGTAGCGGCTGTCGTCGCTCAGGCGCGCATTGCGGGGGCTGTATCCCGGATAGCCCTGGAAGCCGCAGGCAGCGACGACGCCATCGAGCGGCTGCCCATCCGGGCCGACGGCAAAGGCGCGGAAATCCGCCACGTGCGGCAGACCGCACGACCAACTCGCAGGGTCTCCCGCCCGCTGCCGATACGATTCCCCCCGCCGCTCCACCCCAGCGGCAACCGCACTCAGCGGCCCCTCGTCGAAGTCGCGGCGAATGTCGAGGTTGACGCTGGCTTGGCGAAAGTCGATACCGCCGCTCTTGCCGCCCCGGGGGCCAGCGTTGGCTATCACTTGCGCCACGCTAGCCTCGGGGTTGGCGGCGAGGTAGTACGCCGCGATGGAGGCGTTGATGGTGCTGGCGGCGGCGAAGTTGAACCGGTTTCTGCCATAGCCCGCACTCAAGTCCACCTCCCAGTCGCGCACGGAAAAACGCGACCCGCCGGTGAGAGAGATGTCGTCGATCTCGGACTCCTCCGTCGGCAGAAAGCCGTTCGGATAGACCGGGTGCGCGTTGCGTTCGTGAAACGTGATGAAGTTCGGCAGCACGAAGTCCCAGGTGGGGTCGCCGGTCTCGATGCCGTCCCAATAGCCGTGCCGGAAGCGGTAGGCGCCGCTCGAACGGCCCTCGCGGCGGGACGCACCGCCGAAGGCGTACAGCTCCGAGGCAGCGCCCAGCGGCAGCATCGCGTTGGCGAACACGGCAGCGCCTGAGTGCGACGGCGAACTCAGTGAGATGAGCTGGTCCTGGTAGTCCGGATCGAGGCCCCCGTTGCCGCCGTTGCGCTCGATGGAGTCTGCTTGATGCGCCTCCAGGGTCCAGTTCAGGAATCCCCCATCACCCAAGCGCATGCCACTATTGACCGAAAGTCCAACAGTGGCCCCTTGCACGTCAGGGCTGGTGCCGGCATGGAGGGTCGTCTCCGTGGCAAGCGTTTCCTTCAGCGCCAGGTTGATGACGCCAGCGATGGCATCGGAGCCGTACTGCGCGGCGGCACCGTCGCGCAGCACTTCCACGCGGCCAGCCGCCGCTTGAGGGATGGCGCGCAGGTCCGTGCCGCCGGTGCCGTAGCCGATCACGCCGTCGAGCACCCGAAGCCAGGCCATGCTGTGACGGCGCTTGCCATTGACCAGCACGAGGGTTTGATCCGGCCCGAGCCCGCGCAAGGTGGCGGTGTGCAAGAGCGCCCCGTCTCCCACGGAAAGGCGCGAATAGTTGAACGATGGCGCGAGCTTGGTGAGCGCGGCGCCGAGGTCGACTTCGCCGGTGCGGGCAAGGTCGAATTGCTGGTGGACCTCGACCGGAACGGGCAACTCATCGGCCCGGCTTTCTGTGCGCGCCCGGCTGCCCACTACAACCATCTCTTCGAGGCGATCGTCGCCATCCGGCACTGCGGCTTCCTCGGCGGTCAGCGGGGCCAATGAGACGAATGCAAAGAGGGCAATAGGCCCGGTTCGGTAGTTCACGTTGCGGTCCCTCCGCTACCCTTTGCATTTGTGACCATGGTACGCCCCTTGAACGCCCCGCACGTCCAAAGGCGATGACTCGCGCACAGCAACACCGCCAATGGAGACGCACGAAGCTGCCGCGGCTTCTCGGTTCCATCGCCTGCACGGTGGCTTGCAGTGCCGGCAGCGCCTCTGTGTGCGCGCCCACAAGCGTGTCGGAACGCGTCTATGTGGCGTTAAGCCGCACCCAAGAAGCCGTGGCCGCCGGCACTGCCGTGGATGCCCTGTCCGTCGAGGAGTCCGTGTTGCGTGTTCGCCTTCGATCGTGGCAGAACGCTAGCGCGGGTGCCGAGCAGGTCGTTCGCCTCGTGCACGCCTATGGGGCGCACGACATCAATGCCCGCATTCCGATGCCAACCAACGGCCACCTGCACCGGCTCGGCTTTGAGTGGCGCCGGCATTCGCCAAACTGGGAGGTGGCCGTCGCGCCTACGCTGGCTGCTTCCTCCAACGCCGGCCGCCACCCTCGAGTGCTGGACACGAGCATGGTTGATTGGCACGTTTCTGCGCGGCGCATCGAACCCCTCGCGCCGACCCTCGCCGTGCTCTTCGGCATCTGTCGGGACGGCCGGAAGGGCGAAGTCCGCGTCCAGCCATCGGCAGCGATTCGCTGGCAGCCCCACGGCGGCACGGAGGTGCTGCTCGGCTATCCCGACTCGCACGTCCACCATCGCCTGAGCCCCGCCTTGCGAGTCGGCCTCGCACTGTCGCCCTCGGGCGGTGCGTGGCACGCATTCGACCGGGAACTCACGAACCGGACACAGTTCGCCCGGCGCGGATGGCGCCTCGAAGCCGAGTTGGCCTTGCGTCTGCCGAGGCGGCAGCAGGCCGCAGTCGCCATCGGCATCGAACGACAACGGGCACTCGAATTCGACAGCCCACCCGGCGCCAGAATGTCCGTCGACGTTGCGCAAGCGACGTACCTCACACTCCGCTGGAGGCGATGAGCGAAGACGCGCTCAGGTGGCCAGCGCCAGCGTTCGTGCAAGCGCCGCGCAAATGGCGCGTTCAGGTCGAGTCCGAAGCTCCGGACGAGCGCGGGCGGGCGACGGCGGCGAACGTCCAGCCGCCGATGGCGCCGGCCGCGGCCTGAAGCGCCATGCCAAGCCCCGTGCGAGTCGCCGGCAACGGATGCATACCGAGCACGGCAAACATGAGGGAGTGCAGGGCAAAAAGCGCCGCAGCGCCGCCGATGGCATAGGCCACGGCGCGTGGGCCAGGCACGAATCGGAGCACGAGTGCGGTGACTGGATAGGCGACCAGCGAGGCGATGGCGATGATGGGCAGGTAGGTGACGGCGAGCCCTGCAAGGTCGTGCAGGGTTGCCGCGATGCGAGTGGCGAAATCCACCGGCACGCCAAACGAGGCGACCTCCTGCAGGATCATCTGCGTGGATAGGGCAGACCCGGCCAGATAGGTCACCAACACCGCACAAACGAAGGCCCCGATGCGTCGCGTCATGTACTCTGCGCCCTCAACGCCAAGCCGCCAAAATAACCGGAGTATCGTGGTGAAGGAAAGAGCGCCCCACAGCCGGCCCGGCACGTCGCACTCGCTCGGGGCCGGCTCCGCCTCCAGCCCAGCCCAGGCGTCCATCCGTCAGGTGTCCGCCCAGTGGCGTAGTCGTGCCCGGCGGACCATGGCGGCCCTCGCCCTCGCATGCGCCAGCGCCGGCGTGTCCGCAACCGAGTATCGTCTCGAAAGGGTGGCCGAAGGGCTCGACTACCCATGGTGCGTCGCGTTCCTGCCGGGCGACGACATGCTGGTGACGGAACTCGGCGGCACGCTGCGCCGGGTTTCTCGAACAGGCAGCGTCAGCGACCCCATCGCTGGCGTCCCGCCCGTGTTTCGCCGCAGCCAAGGCGGGCTGTTCGACGTGTTGCTGCACCCGGACTTCGCCAGCAACGCCACCCTCTTCCTCTCCTACGCCGCCTTGCCCGAAGGCGACAACGCCACCGAAGTGCTCCGCGCCCGGCTTGATGGCGAGACGCTGGTGGACGGCGAGGTGATCTTCTCGGTGACGCCGCGCAAGCCCACGCCCGTCCACTACGGCGGCCGCATGGCCTTCCTGCCCGACGGCACGCTGCTCCTTACGAGCGGCGATGGCTTCGACTTCCGCGAGCAGGCGCAGGACCTCGGCAGCATGCTCGGCAAGACCGTGCGCATCGACGCCGACGGCAGCATTCCCGCCAACAACCCGTTCAGAGGAGTCGAGGGGGCGCTGCCGGAGATATACACCTACGGCCACCGCAACGCCCAAGGGCTCGCGCTGGCACCAGACGGCACCGTCTATCTGCACGAACACGGCGCCCGCGGCGGCGACGAAACCAACGTCCTCATGCCGGGCGCCAACTACGGCTGGCCAGCGCTCACCCACGGCATCGACTACAACGGCGCCTACATCTCGCCGTTCACCGAAGCCGAAGGCATGGCCAGCCCCATCCACCACTGGACCCCATCCATCGCCCCCTCGGGCCTCGCCGTGTACGCGGGAGAGCGCTTCCCCGAATGGCAAGGCGACCTCTTCGTCGGCGCACTGGTGGACAAGGAGGTGCGACGACTGGACATCGAAGGGGGTGGCGTGGTGGGAGAAGAGTCGCTGTTCGCCGAACTCGGCCGCCGCATTCGCGACGTCCGTGTCGACGACGGCTACCTGTACATCGTGGAGGACGGCAACGACGCCGGAATCGTCAGGGTCAGGCCGCCTTGAGGCCCGCGTGAACGCCGGCACGACCAACCGGGTTCAATCCGGGCGCTCGCCCCACACCTGCTCCAGTCGTTCGTCGCGGCGGCACCGGAAGCGGTAGTAGCTGTAGCGGATCGGGTTCTTCTCGTAGTAATCCTGATGGTAGTCCTCCGCGGCGTAGAACGGCCCGCGCTCCAGGATGCGCGTCACGAACGCGCGCCCGAGCCGCTCCTCCCCCGCCCGCCGGGTCGCTTCGGCCAGTTCGCGTTCGCCGTCGTTGGCGACGAAGACCGCCGCGCGATAGCTGTCGCCCTTGTCGCAGAACTGCCCTAGGTCGTCGAACGGATCGACGTTGCGCCAGAACACGTCGAGCAGGGTCTCGTAGCTTATTCGGTCCGCGTCGTAGGTCACCTCGACGGCTTCGAGATGACCGGTGTCGCCGAAGGTGACCTGCTCATAGGTGGGCGACTCCGCGTGCCCGCCGGTGTAGCCCGACGTGGTGGCAATCACCCCGTCGAGCTTGTCGTAGGGCGGCTCCATGCACCAGAAGCACCCGCCCGCGAACACTGCGGTGCGGATGGTCTCGGCCTGAGCCCCGCCGAGGAGAGCCAGCGCGGCCAGGACCGCAACTCGTACAGCACCCATCGAAGAGCCTCCTGCAAGTCGATTCAAGGCAGTATCCGCCGTCGCTCACCACCGGCCAGGAGCCAGCGCCGCTCTCTACGGCCTAGGTTCCTGGCTACGGAACACGTCTTCGAGCGTGCTGGCGCTACGGCAGACGGCTTGCAACGCGCCGGGTGGATATCCTACAGCCATGCAACCGCAACCCTGCATTGCGTGGTGGCGTCGGCGCGAGGGCAGGCCCCCCTAGCTGTAGCCCACCCAGCAAGGCGTCGCCGAACGACGCACGCGCCCGCAGTCAATCCAGGTCAAATCCTCGCTAGGTCCATAACAATCTGTTAATATTGAAATTTACGTTTTTCGATGCACAAAAACACGCGTCGAAAAGGCGGTAGAATCAAATCTCACTCAAATCTTGCAACGCTCGACCAGCCATGTCGGACCCCGCACAATCGCGCTCATCAACGACCTACGTGACTTGCCGGCAGAGACCGCTTGGGCGGAGTTCAAGCGGGACAACGCCGATCCACAGCTCATTGGGAAACTGATCTCCGCGCTCGCAAACGCCGCCCGCATTGCTGACAAAGAGACCGGCTACCTCGTTTGGGGCATACGCAACAGCGACCCGCGGTCACTGGGACGGCGTTCGAGCCGTAGCTGCCCATCACAGATTGGTGAGCGCAGGCAAACCCGGAGGCAAGCGGTTGCACGAGCGGCGCCCTGGCGGAGATGTACATCAAGGCGGGCCACCCGCAGGGTCAAGGCGATCACTGAGTAGCCGGCGGCGCAACGCACCGTCCACGCGCGCCAACACCTGCCCGTAAAGGTGGTCCACGTGCCTTGCCATCCGCCTGTTTGCCGCCAATGACCGTGATTGGCATCATTCCCACAAGTGACCGAAGTTGGGATGAAGGTGGGGAAAACCGGGGCGCTGCTGGCTGCAGTGGCCGTCAATCTGGCAATCGGGTTCGGTCTTGATGCGGATGTCGTCGCGGCGCAAGCGCTACAAGAACGCGGCACGTGGCGAGGATGCCAGCCAGAGAACTCAAGCATTGGCGGCAACTTTTCTGCGCTCGCGTACGCGAAGCTGATCGAGAAGGAACTGGGCATTCCGCCGACCGTTGACTGCGGCGCCAACGTCGAGTTGCCCATCTACGTCAATGGTGTGAGGACCGTCGGCGATCCTGGTCTGCATCAGTGCGACAACCCGAGCTTGCAGGTCGGAGACTGCATGTCGGGATCGAGCGTGCAGCGCTATGTCGGCAAGGACGTCGACGGCAGGGCTCGCCACGAAGTCGTGTGGGTGAGCTTCTGCCGCCACGACGGTCGCGACGACGAGGTCGGCCATGACATCCCCGACTCGGTGCAGATGATCGGCTACAACCGCGTGACGGGGGCGACGGCGTTCTTCGAGAGCGCGGACAACCGGGAGTGGACCCACGTCGATCCCGCTACCAACAAGCTGATGGGCGAAATGCCGGGGATCGACGATCCCGAAGCCTTCGACAGGGCATATGTGAGATCGGATACCCAGTGCGTGGCGTGCCATCAGGCGGACCCGTTCATCCACAACCCCTTCATCGACGGCGCGACGCGAGCGGGTGCGCCGAATCAGACGGTCGTTCCCCGAATCGGCGGTCGAAGGAGCAGGAGCAACACGCCCTACTACGTAATTGGCGGCGCCGACTGGGACATGCGGACGATCCACATCGAGGACAACGAGTGCCTAGGCTGCCACCGCATGGGCATGAAGACGGTGGAGGAGTTCATGGGAGACCATTGGCATCCAAGTCAGCACATGCCCCCGAATGACCCCGGCAGCCTGACCGGTCATTTCGAGGAACTGCTGGCCTGCTGGACGAACGGACCCGAGAGCACGCCCGGCTGCGATTGGATCATCCCGCCGGCGGGCGATTGTCCGAGCCAGGTAGTCGGCGACGACTACCCCTATCAGAAGAGCTTCAACCGCGCCAACCCCGAAGAGCTCGAGTGGACCGAACGCCCCCCGTTCGCCAACCCACACCTCACGGCGCACCAGCCGCCGAGCGGTTAGGCGCCAGAACATCAAGGGCCGCGGCCGGCGGCTCCGCTGCATGCGCGCCTTCGGCACGCTTGGAGGGCGGGACGCCCTCCCTCCGAAGGTCCGCGCCTAGTCGGATAGGCTCCTAGCGTAGCTATTGGTCGTGGAGGTGGCAGGCGACGGTGTGAATGGGCGCGACGGTCACGGTTTCCGGCGCGTGCTGGCTGCATATCGACAGGCAGGATGGGCAACGGGGGTGGAAGCGGCAGCCCGAGGGTGGAGATAGGGCGCTGGCCACTTCGCCGCGGATGTCGGCAGATGCTCGTGGGGCCGTTGGGTCCGGATGGGGGACGGCGGCCAGCAGGGTTTGGGTGTAGGGGTGTTTGGGGGCTTCGAACAGCGGCTCCACGGGGCCGGTTTCGACGATTTCGCCCAGGTACATCACGGCTACCTTGTCGGCGGCGTACTCCACCAAGGCCAGATCGTGGGCGATCAGGAGATAGGTTAGGCCCAGCTCCTGTTGCAGGTTTTCCAGCAGGCTCAGTATCTGGGCACGGATGGAGACGTCGAGCGCGGAGATGGGTTCGTCGAGGACCACGAGGTCTGGTTCCAGAATCAGTGCCCGCGCTATGGCGATGCGCTGGCGTTGGCCGCCGGAGAATTCGTGCGGGTAGAGCGTGGCCGACGATGCCGGCAACCCCACGAGACCGAGCACCCGTTCCACCCGCGGCGCAATGTCGGCGCGAGCCACGCCGTGGGCGCGGAGCGGTTCGGCGAGGATGGTTCGGACTCTCAGGCGCGGATTGAGGGAGCTGTACGGGTCCTGGAACACGGCCTGGACTCTGGAACGGTAGCGCTTGGCGTCGGCGCCGCGCAATGCGGCGCCGTCCTCGCCATCGAAGCGAATCGTGCCGGCCACGAGTGGGTGGAGGCGCAGGATCGTCTTGGCGAGCGTGCTCTTGCCGCAGCCAGACTCGCCGACGAGGGCGTAGGTTTCGCCCTTCTGCACTTGCAGCGAGACGCCATCAACGGCGCGCACCAGGCCGCCCGGCACGCGGAAATGGCAGGCGACGTCTTCAAGTTCCAGTAGAGCCGTCATGCTTCGAGCCAGCAGGCGACGCGCCTCGATTGTCCGTCGCCGTCGTTCAAGGTCACTTCCGGTGGCGCCTGGTTCCGACATTGATCCGTCGCGTGGGGGCAGCGCGGATGGAAGGCGCAGCCGGTCGGCAACGACAGTGGATTCGGCGGATTGCCGGGTATCGACGTCAGTCGCTTGCGTTGGCCCAGTCTCGGCACGGATGCCAACAGGCCCTGCGAGTAGGGATGTCGGGGATCCCGGTACAGCGCTTCCACCTCGGCAAGCTCAACGATCCTTCCTGCGTACATCACCGCGATTCGATGGCACAGGCTCGCGGCAACGCCCAAGTCGTGGGTAATGAACAAGAGACCCGCACCCGTATCTCCCTGGATGCGCTCGATGAGGTCCATGAGCTGCACCTGAATGGTCACGTCGAGGGCGCTGGTGGGCTCGTCGGCGATCAGCACTTCCGGCTGGCAGGCGATGGCCATCGCCGCCACCACTCGCTGCCGCATGCCGCCGCTGAACTGATGCGGATAGTCCCGGGCTCGGGCGCTGGCCGACGGCACCCGAACGCGGTCGAGTTCGCGCACGGCCATGTCGAGGGCCGCGCCGTGCGAGTTCCCGTCCGCAATGTGCGCTCGAATCGGTGCCGCGACTTGCGACCCCACGGTGAAGACCGGGTTCAGGGAGGTCATGGGGTCCTGCGAGATCATGGCGATGCGGCTGCCGCGCACGTCCGCCGCCAGTTCCTCCTCGCCCATGCCCACCAGTTCCGTTCCGCCGAGGCGAATCGAGCCGGCGACGATGCGTCCTGCCGGCTTCGGGGGCAAACCCAGCAAGGAAAGCCCGGTCATCGTTTTGCCGCTGCCGGACTCGCCGATGAGGCCCAGCGTTTCGCCGCCAGCGAGATCGAAGCTGACGCCATCGACGGCTCGCACCACGCCGCGCTTGAGGAAGAGGTGGGTCTTGAGGTCCTGCACCTCAAGCAGTGACGCACCTTCGGCGCGTTGGCGCGCGCCCTTCGGGCGTGTAGGCCAGATGGCCGCGCCGCCCACGCGGGGGCGCGCCGCGCGGGGGGGGGGGTGGGGAGGGGGGAGGGG
>VXPR01000485.1 GCA_009839405.1 Gammaproteobacteria bacterium | reverse complement strand
TAGCGATCCTTCGCTGCCGCGCCAAGCGCGGCGCCATCGCCGACGGTCAGCGCCCGGATGACGTCGGCGTGCGCGAGCCCCAAGCCCTCGATGCGTTCGCGAATGCCGTCCCGCAGCCGATCAACGCGTCCCCATCCCGTCGCCTCGACTTCGAGCAGCTCTCCTTCGAGCACATAGCCGGTCGCGACGATGCCGGCGCGGCGATGCCACTGTTCGGCATCGAAGACGCCGTCGTTGACGGTGCCGTGCGGTGCGCGGAGGCGAACGACCAAACGCCAGTGCTGGCCCGGTGCCACGCGGTCCACGCCCTGCCAGAGGAGCCGCACCCTGGCGCCTCGGCAGCGTTCGGCAAGGGGAGGCCGGGTGCGTAGCGCCGCGGCCGCTGTTGCGTCCTCGATTGCGAACGCAAAGCGCCAGAGCGAGTCTTGCTCGAACGGCAGGTCAACGACGCGTCCAGTGATCTCGCCGGTGCCAACGCAAGCTGCGCCGGCCACGGGACTGGTGACATCGATGTGCAGGCCGCCGTGCCCTAGGCCAGTCAGCAACGCGACGAGCACGGGCACTTTCCCGCCCAAGTAGCGCCGAGCCCACGCATCAGCGCGCGCGCCAACGCATGCCGCCGGCGCCAAGACGCCGGCAGCGCCAAGCAGCGCCCACCAAAACGGGTGCACCGCCGGTAGCCAATGCACGACAATGGCGCCCGCGCAAAAGGCAAGCGCGACTTCGCGGACATCCGGCACCAACACAGGAACGAACAAACCACCCGCTATGGCCTCCGTTTATGCCACCTGACTGGCTCTTGCGATACCTCCCAACTCGCCATTCGATCCGTAGGCAGAGGCTGCTCGGACCTGTGCGACATCGGCTAGCGGACCCGGAGCTGTGGCACCTGCACCGCCGCAGCGTCGGCGGAGCGTTCTTCATTGGCCTGTTCTCCGCCTTCGTGCCAGTGCCGGGACAGACGCTGATCGCTGCGGTGCTGGCGATCATGTTCCGCTGCAACTTGCCGATGGCAGTGGGGCTCGTCTGGGTCACCAATCCGCTCACTGCCGGGCCGATGTTCTTCTTCGCCTACAAGCTCGGCGCCTGGCTGCTCGACATGCCGGCTTCGGCTGGCGACACCGACCTTTCCTGGCAATGGCTGGTGTCGACTCTGCGTACCAACTGGCAGCCGTTCCTGCTCGGCTGCCTGGTCTGCGCCTGGGTGAGCGGACTCACCGGCATGGTGGTCTCCCGGCTGCTTTGGCGCATGCATGTGGTTCGCCGCTGGAAGGAGCGGAGGCAAAGGCGGCGTCAGAGAAGCTCGAAGTAAACATCCGTGACGAGGCGACTCGGCTCGTCGTGCCAGTCGCCGTAAACCTCCCAGCACAGCGGACCCGTCGCCAACGACCTCTCGCTGCACCATTTCCGCAACGCAGCGTTGGCACGAGGCAACCCGGAGTACTCCCCGTGGTGTCGAGTGTGGGCGGCACGCAAGGCCGGAAGTTCGACGCAACGCACCAAGTCCGCGTCGTCGAACGGCGCCGACACGGGCACGCCCACCTGCAACACCAAGCCATCTGGATGCGGCCGGTAGAGAGCATGGTTGTGTCCGCCGTGCTGACGGCCGCTCTCCCGCAGCCACCCATACACCACATCGAACAGCCCCGTGATGCGCTGCGGAATCTGCTCCATCCGCACGACGGCACTGGCGGTCGCCAAGGTCGTCGCTGGGGTGCCCACGATGTCGAACTCGTACGCCATGTCGAAGTCCCTCCGGTGTTTGCGCCAAGCCTTCAGGGCGCGCTATCGAGAACGGCCATGCGAGGCTTCCGTCCTGAGCCCGCGCTTTGACACTAACCCATGCCCTCCCTATAGTCCGCGCGCCATGCGTGATGGACCTTGGCTGGACGTCCTTTCCCTCGCTCGGCGCGAGGCGAGATGGTCGGGCCGGGTGCCGCTCTCGGCATTGCCTCGATTGCGCGCGTTGGTTGTCAGCGAAAGCGGGGCTGGCGACGTGCAGGTCGAGCTAGGCTTTCGCATCGACGGCAGTGGCCGGCTGCAGGTGGCCGGGGAGGCCGTTGCCTCGGCGACGGTGGCATGTTCGCGCTGCATGGAGGACGTGCCGGTGCGTGTGCAAGCCTCGGTGGATGCGCGAGTCGTCTCAAGCGAGGCGGAGGCGAGTGAACTGATCGCCGAGTGCGATGTCATCGTGGCACCGTCGCGCGATATGGAGGTCGCCCACCTAGTCGAGGACGACCTCTTGCTCGGCCTGCCTGAGACCGGATGCGGCGACAGTGACTCGTGCCCGAACTTGCCGCCGACGGAGTATCCGGTTGCGTCTGACGACGCATCGCGAGGCCGCGCCAACCCCTTCGACGCCTTGGCGGCGTTGAAGACTGGCCGAGAAGTGGAATAGGTTCGGCGCGCCCTCGGCGCCACGACGACAGAACTAGCGGCTGGCCTCGAGTCGGCCAGCGCAGCACAAGGAGAGAAGACATGGCGGTGCAGCAGAATCGGGTAACGCGGTCGAAGCGCGACAAGCGTCGATCGCACCACGCCTTGGCGAAGCCCACTCTTTCCATCGACCCCGAGACCGGCGAAACCCATCGTCGCCACCACATCACCGCTGACGGCTTCTATCGTGGTCGCCGCGTCGTGGACACCGACGAGTAAGGACAGTCGCAAACTCGCACACTCATCTGGAGAATCCTGGCCGACGAGCGACCTTGCGCATCGCCATCGACACCCTCGGTGGCGATGCCGATGCTGACGTGTTGATCGATGGTGCGCTCGATGCGGTGGCTGCTCGGCCAGACATCGCCCTCAACCTGATCGGTGAGCCAGAGTCGATTCACCGGGCCCTCGGCGGTCGTGCCGACAGCTACAGCCACCACACCGTCACCCCCTCGCCCCGCCGCCTCGACATCACCGACTCGCTGCGCCTTACGCTGCGCGGTGCGCTCGCTTCCTCCATGCGCACGGCGGTCGAGAGCGTCGCCGACCGCAGTTGCGACGGACTCGTGAGTGCCGGCAGCACCGGCGCGCTGATGGCTCTCTCCCGACACCTTGTCGGCAGGGCTCAGGGTGTGGACCGACCGGCCATCGCCAAGCGCCTGCCCACGGCTTCAGGCCGGTCGGTATGGCTGCTCGACCTCGGTGCCAACCTCAAGGCCGGACCGGCGCAACTGCATCAGTTCGCCCACATGGGGGCTGCCTTGGCCGAGTCCGTTGCCAATATCGCCACGCCTCGTGTCGCAATGCTGAACATCGGTTCCGAGTTCCACAAAGGGCCAGCGAACATCCGTGCGGCGGCACAGTTGGTTGCCGAAGACGATGCCATTCGCGACGTCGGCTACGTCGAGGCACACGATCTGTTCAAAGGCGCCGCCGACGTGATCGTCGCCGAGGGGTTCGCCGGCAACGTCGCACTCAAGGCTTCCGAAGGCGCCGCGCAGATGGCGGCGCATGTGCTGCGAGAGGAACTGCGCCGCTGGACACCCCGAGAGAGCGCCGCAACCCACGACCCCGACGAACAGGCCCGCGCCGGTCTCAGCCGTGTCTTCAACGCATACAATCCGCAGCTTTACAACGGCGCGAGTCTGGTGGGCCTTTCTCGCGTCGTCGTCAAGAGCCACGGCGGTACCGACCGCGAGGGCTTTGCGCAAGCGGTGCGGACGGCGATCGAGGAGGTTGAGATGAACGTACCCGAGCGAATCGCCCGCTGCCTCGCCGGCCGGCTCGCCTGAATGCGCGAGCCGCAGGCACTAGCCCGGATTATTCATGAATGCGCGTAGCGAGGGCGACGAGACGCCGCTGTGGCTGGACGCGCACGCGTGCCAGGAGGCACGGAGTGGAGGAACCAACGCGCCCGAAGGGCGCGCAGGCATAGCTGCGCACTATGTTGAGGGGGCCGGAGCGAATGCGTCCGCAGGACGCACGAGTACTGCACAGCCACAGCGAGTGTATCGTCGTCCGCAGTAGGGCATTCATGAATAATCCGGGCTACCAAGGAGCATTGCATGAGCGTGGGCTTTCTCTTTCCGGGTCAGGGCGCACAGGCCGTGGGCATGGCGACGGACATTGCCGCATCCGAAGCCGTGCTGGCGCAACGCTTCGAGGAAGCCTCGGAGGCGGTCGGGTTCGATCTCTCCAGCATCATTCGCGAGGGGCCGACCGAGGCGCTCAACCGCACCGAGATCACCCAGCCGGCCATGCTGGCGGTGAGCGTGGGCCTCATCGACGTGTGGCGCGCACGGGGCGGTGCGGCGCCAGCGATTGCGGCCGGTCATAGCCTCGGCGAGTACTCGGCACTCACCGCCGCCGGATGCATGGACTTCGCGGACGCGGTGCGCCTGGTGCACGAGCGCGGCAAGCTGATGCAGGCTGCGGTGCCCGAAGGCGAAGGCGCAATGGCCGCCATTCTTGGCCTCGACGACGATGTCATTGCGGCCTGCTGCGACAAAGCCGGCGGCGTTGTGGCGCCAGCCAACTACAACTCGCCCGGTCAGGTAGTGATCGCAGGCGCCCACGACGCGGTGCAGCGCGCCATCGCGGCGTGTCAGGAAGCCGGCGCCCGACGCACCGTGCCGCTTGATGTGAGCGTACCTTCACACTGCCAGTTGATGGCGCCGGCGGGAGAAAGCCTGGGCCAACTGCTGACTGCAGTTGAGCTCGCGCCGGCCCAGATTCCGGTCGTGCAGAATGTCGACGCCACTGTCGCCGACGATCCTGCTGGCGTCCGCCAAAAGCTCCTCGCGCAACTGGTTTCGCCGGTGCGCTGGTCCGACTCGGTGAAGCACATGGCGGGCCAAGGTGTGGAGCGCTTTGTCGAATGCGGGCCGGGTGCAGTGCTGGCTGGTCTGGCGCGACGCATCGACCGCAAGCTCGTGGTGCGCGGCGTCGACACACTCGATGCCCTGGAGGCGACGCTGACAGAGTTCGCGGCATGAGCGACGGCTCGGCGCGAGTCGCGCTGGTGACCGGCGCATCGCGCGGCATCGGCGCGGCCATCGCGGAGCGCCTCATCGCCGACGGCTTCCGCGTGGCCGGCAGCGCGACCACCGCGGAGGGAGCTCGGGAAATCGAGGACACCCTCGGCGGCGCCGGCATTGGCGTCGTGCTGCGGCTCGAAGATGAAGCCAGCGTCGCCGCTGCCATCGACGACGTGCAAAGTCGCTGCGGAGCGCCGGTCGTACTCGTCAACAACGCCGGCATCACCCGCGACAACCTGCTTGTGCGCATGTCGCCGGAGCAATGGGGCGACGTGCTCGCCGCCAACCTAACGGGCCTGTACCGGCTCACCCGCCCGCTGCTGCGCGGCATGATGCGGGCGCGTTGGGGGCGCATCGTCAACCTGAGTTCCGTCGTCGCACGCATGGGCAATGCGGGGCAATCGAACTACGCCGCCGCCAAGGCCGGCATCGAGGGGTTCACGCGCGCCCTCGCCCAGGAGGTGGGAGCACGGGGCATCACCGTGAATGCGGTGGCACCGGGCTTCATCGACACCGACATGACCCGAGCCCTCGCCGAGGACGCCCGCGCCGCCTTGGTCGAGCGCATTGCACTCGGCCGCATGGGCGCGACGGCGGATGTGGCGGCGGCGGTGTCCTTCCTTACCAGCGACGGCGCCGGCTACATCACCGGCGAGACGGTGCACGTCAACGGCGGGCTTTACTCGGCGTGATTGCTTGACGCACCTGAGCGCCGCACGAACCGTTGCCTTCGGACAACGCTTCTTGCCCCAGCCCAAGCCGCCCTATCACCCTGTCGGACTTCGCCGAGACGGCGAAATCCGACAGGGTGCCAGGCGACGCCAAACTCGAAAGCGACGCCAAGGCGGGCTGTATAATGCGCGCCCTGATTTCGCGCCCCGGCACACGCCGAAGCGAAACTCTTGCGATGCCGATGCTTCGGCGAAATCCAAATCCTTGTGAGGGAGTGACGGGAAACCATGAGCAGTGTGGAAGAACGGGTGAAGAAGCTCATCTGCGAGCAACTCGGCGTGAAGGAAGACGAGGTGAAGGACGATGCCTCCTTCGTCGACGACCTCGGCGCAGACTCGCTCGATACCGTGGAACTCGTGATGGCGCTCGAGGAGGAGTTCGAAACGGAGATTCCGGACGAGGAAGCCGAGAACATCACCACGGTGAAAGAGGCCATCGACTACATACAAGCGCATACCTGATCCGTCGCCCAAGGCGACCACATCGGGACTCCCTACAAGACATTTCGGACTTTCTGCATGACCAAGCGGCGAGTAGTGGTGACCGGCCTCGGCGTGCTCTGCCCCATCGGCAATACTGCCGACGAGGCATGGGCCAGTGCCCTGGCCGGACGCAGCGGTGCAGCGACCATCGACTCCTTCGACACCGTAGGCCAGTCGGTGACCATCGCCGCCTGCGTCAAGGACTTCGATGTCGAGCCCTACATGGCGCGGCGCGAGGCGCGGCGACTCGACACCTTCATCCAGTACGGCATGGCTGCGGGCATTCAGGCTGTGCGCGATGCGGGGCTCGAGGACGCAGCGGACGACGGCGAACGCATCGGCGTCGCCATAGGCTCCGGCATCGGCGGCATCAACACCATCGAGGCGACCCACTCGACCTACCTCAACCGAGGCGCCTCACGCGTCTCGCCGTTCTTCGTGCCCTCCAGCGTCATCAACATGATCGCTGGCAACCTCTCCATCAAGTACGGTTTTCGAGGCCCCAACCTCGCCCTCGTGACGGCTTGCACCACCGGCACGCACAACATCGGCCTCGGCGCTCGCCTGATCCAGTACGGCGAAGCGGACGTGATGGTGGTTGGCGGCTCCGAGCAGGCCACCTCCCCGGTGACGGTGGCTGGCTTCGCCTCCATGCGCGCCCTCTCCACCCGCAACGACGATCCGGAACGCGCCAGCCGGCCGTGGGACCGAGACCGGGACGGCTTTGTGCTCGGCGACGGCGCAGCCGTGCTTGTGCTCGAGGAATACGAACGCGCCCGCGCGCGCGGCGCCAACATCTACTGCGAGGTCGCCGGATTCGGCATGAGCGGCGACGCACATCACATCACGAGCCCGCCCGACGATGGCCGCGGTGCGGTGAGTTCCATGCAGAACGCGCTCCGCGACGCGGGGCTGAGCCCAGACGACGTGCAGTACATCAATGCCCACGGCACCTCCACCCCTCAGGGCGACATCGCCGAGACCCTTTCCATCAAGGCGGTCTTCGGCGACGACACCAAGGTGGCGGTGAGTTCGTCGAAGTCGATGATCGGCCACCTGCTCGGCGCGGCCGGGGCAGTGGAGGCCGTCTTCACCATCCTCGCGATCCACAACCAGACGGTGCATCCCACGATCAACCTCGACAACCCCGACGACGCCTGCGATCTCGACTACGTCCCCCACCAATCCCGCGAGATGCCGATTCGCGCAGCGCTGTCGAACTCCTTCGGCTTCGGCGGCACCAACGGCACACTGATCTTCAGCGCGGTGTAGAGTGGACTAGGCAGGCTCGCGCCGGCGCGCGAACCTCGGCTGGGACTCCTCGCATGGAGCAGTTCTCGTGACACGTTGGGGCGCTCTCTCAAGGAGGCCGGCGCTTCGCTAGGAACATGAGGCACGCGTGACCAGGCAAGCTTGGATGTCCGGACGCACAAAGCGGGCGCTTGCGCTCCCGGTGACCTTGTTTGCCCTCGGCTTTGCCGCGTTCCTGGGCCTCGATGCATGGCTTGAGCGCTGGGCTGAGACGCCTGTGGACCTGACCGACGCGGTCCTCTTCGACATTCCGAACGGTGCCACGTTCGGGCAGGTGGCCGACACGATGCGCGAGTTGGGCATCACGGACGCCACTACCCGACTCACGCTCCGAGCCCGCCAGCGCGGCCTCATCGAGGCGATGCGGCGGGGGGAATACCGCGTCGCACCCGGAATCACGCCCGATGGCCTCTTGGACCTGATCTCCCATGGCCGGGTAGTGCAGCACCACGTTCGGATCGAGGAGGGCGAGACGGTGGCGACCCTGCTCAGCCGGCTTCAAGCGGATGAACGCATCGACTTTGATCTTGCCAACTCCGCTCCTAAATCACTTGCGGACAACCTTGGCATCACCAGTCCACGCAATCCGGCGCTCGAGGGGAGGTTCTTTCCCGACACCTACCAGTTCGACCGCGGCCATCGGGTGTCCGAGCTGCTCGGGCGAGCACTCCGGCAGATGGACACGGTGCTGGACGAGGCATGGGCCGGGCGCGCCAAGGAACTGCCTTACGAGAACCCCCAGGACGCGCTCGTGCTGGCGTCGCTGGTGGAGAAGGAAACGGGCCGCGCCGGCGACCGAGCGCGCATCGCCGGCGTCTTCTTGCGGCGGCTCACGCTCCAGATGCGGCTGCAATCCGACCCCACAGTGATCTATGGTCTTGGCGATGCGTTCGACGGCAACTTGACCCGTCGGCATCTCAACACCGACGGCCCCTACAACACCTACAGCCGCCACGGCCTGCCGCCGACGCCCATCGCGCTGCCAAGTCGCGACTCCATCCACGCAGCGCTGCATCCAGAGATCGGCAACGCGCTCTACTTCGTCGCCCGCGGCGATGGTTCGAGCGAGTTCTCCGCCACCCTCGAGCAGCACAACCGCGCCGTGCGGCGGTTTCAGCTTGGAGGAAGCTAGTGTGCCGTCCCATCAGTTCGACGTATTTCGGGATGCCCAATCCTCGTCCTGGCCGACCTTTCGGGGGGATAGTCTGGGCAGCACATCCTCCTCTTCCCAACGATTTCCCAGTCAATGAGCGCCCCGCCGTTGATTCAACGCATTTCTGACGCGGGACACTAGGCGAGTGGACCGTGCAACCCGCCGTGGCCGCTTCATCACGCTGGAGGGCCCCGACGGCGCCGGCAAGACCACGCAAGCCGAGCGCGTGGCAGGAATCCTTCGCGCACACGGCAAGGAGGTGGTGACGACGCGGGAGCCCGGCGGCACGGCGTTGGGCAATCGCCTGCGGCAAGTGCTGCTGGATGCCGAAACTCCCCTGCAACCCACCACCGAGACGCTGCTGATGTTTGCTGCGCGAGCAGAGCATGTTGCCCATGTCATCGAACCGGCGCTCGCGGCGGGGCACTGGGTGGTCTGCGACCGCTTCACCGACTCCACCTTCGCCTACCAAGGCGATGGGCGCGGCATCGCCAAGCGCGACATCGAAGCGCTCGCCGCCTTCACGCACCCGGGTTGCTGGCCGGATCTCACGCTCTGCCTGGATGTGCCGCCGGCGACCTCCACCGAGCGCATGCAGGAACGTACACTCGATGGCTTCGAGCGTGAGGACGGCGGCTTCTACCGTCGCGTGCGAGAGGGATTCGTGAAGCGCGCAGAGCGAGAGACGCGCATCGTCGTGATCGACGGCAGTCGCGCCTTGGACGTCGTTACTGCGGCTGTGCAGGATGCGGTCGAAGAGTTCGTCCGCCGATTGGACGCGCAAGGGTGACCCTGCCGCCTTGGCTAGAACCCGCTCGCGCGACGATTGACGCGATGGCGAGCCGGTTGCCCCACGGTTTGCTGATTCAGGGGCCGGGCGGGTGTGGGGAGCCCTTGCTGGCGGAATACCTCGTGCGACAGATCCTGTCGCTCGAGGATGATCGTCCGGCGCGAGGAATCGCGCATCCGGACTTGCGCTGGGTGGCCACCGAAGACGCGGCGTTTATCGTCGTGGACCAGATCCGCGCGGTTTCGGACTTCCTCGTCCAGCGCCCACAGCGAGGGCCACGCAAGCTCGTCGTGATCGACGAAGCCGAGCGCATGAACCCCAATGCCGCCAACGCCTTGCTGAAATCACTGGAAGAGCCGCCGCAGGACAGCTTCGTCGCGCTCGTGACTTCGGCCAGCGAGCGCCTGCTACCCACCGTGCGCAGCCGTTGCCAGAGCGTCGTCGTGCAGGCCCCGGATACCAAACAGGCGATACGATGGCTTGCGGCGCAAGGCATCGACCATGCGGTCGCCGAGCACTTCACGCTCGAATACGGCGGCGCGCCATACCATGTGCTGGAGGCCGTGCAGCGCGAGCAGGAACCCCTTTGGCCAGTCCTCATGCAGGCCCGTTCCTCCGCCGACCTCGCCGCCCTTTCCGAGCGCCTGCGCAACGAAAACCTGGTCTCCCTGCTGGCGCGCTGGCTGCGAGTCGTGCACAGCCTCATTCGCCAAGCCGGCAGCGCGAGCCCACCAGACACCAAAATGCTCGCCTTCGCCGACACGGCCTTCGAAATCTACCGCGCCGCGCAAGTCAACAGCGGGCTCAACCGCCAGATGCAGGTCGAACGCCTCCTCCTGCACTGGCTGGAACTGGATATTCCCCGCACTTCGTAAACGACTAGCGCGCTCTAAGAGCGCGCGCCAACCGGTTCGCTTAAGGAACCCCCACCGGCGAGGGAACCACCCCGGTGGCTAAGCGGCGGGCGCCAAGCGCGGCCAGGTG
>VXPR01000167.1:5582-10452 GCA_009839405.1 Gammaproteobacteria bacterium | reverse complement strand
GGGCAGCGGCAGCTTTCGCGGTCCAGCTGGCGGCAGGCGATGGCGGCGGGCTGCACTTCGCCGGTGTCCTGGTCTTCGGTCTTGAGCAGGCAGCAACGGCCGCAGCCATCGCAGAGGGACTCCCATTCCTCGTCGGTCATCTCCTCGAGGGGCTTGCGGCGCCAGAACGGTTCTTCGCTGTCGTTCGCAGCCGGCGCGGCCGACGTCTCCGTCAGGCCCTTGCGTTTGCGGCGCCTTCGCCACCTCATGTCGGCAACCCTGCGAGCCGGCGTCGAAATTCGTCGCCAAGCAAGCTCTCTCGCCATGCACCAAACCAGGGCGGCAGGTCGCCATGTTCGCGCCAGTGCAACACGCACGACTCCATGTCGCGCCTGCGGGCAAGCAACTCCGGTGCCATGCCCAAACGCTCGGAGCACGCCTTGGCCGAACTCCGAAGGGCCGCGGCGAGTTCGCCCTGGCGACGGCTCAGGGGTTCGGGCAAGCGCGGTGGAGGACACGGATCGTCTCGGCCCCTCGCGTGTGTCTGAAGCAAGGCCTTGCCGTAGCGACGACGCAGGCCCTTCGGCAACGCATCCAGCGAAGGCGACGGGGCCTCGTCCAAGACGAGGCCAAGCAGTGCGTCATCGCGAGCAAGGTGGGCACGAGGCATGTCGCGCCGTCGGGCCTCGCGCTCGCGCCACGTGATGAGGCTGCGCAGGATTGCAAGCTGGCGGCGAGAAAGACGCCTGGCGCCGGACACGCCCCGGTAGTGCTCCTCTGGTGGCGGGCGTCGCACCAATAGCCGCGCCATTTCCTCCATCGCCCAGTCGAGCCTCCCCAAGCCTTCGAGTTCGGTGCCGATGCGCTCCCAAAGCGGCAGCAGGTATTCCACATCCTCGCGCGCATAGGAAAGTTGCTCCGGCGAAAGCGGTCGGCGCAGCCAGTTGGAACGGGTGGAGTGCTTGGCAAGGGCGATGCCGAGGTGGCGTTCCACCAGGGCCGCGTAGCCGACGCCGTATTCCGGCGTGACAAAGGCGTGGGCAAGCTGGGTGTCGATCACGTGCTGTGGCAGGACGCCGAGGTGGCAGTCGAGCACCTCGAGGTCTTCGGAAAGCGAGTGCATGATCTTGAGGCGGGTCGGGTCCGTCATCACTCGGGCGAGGGCGGCGAAGCTCGCATCGGCTTGGCCGTCGACCAATACAGTGCCGCGTTCGCTGGCGATCTGATACAGCGCCGGCACCGGAAAGAACGTGTCGGTGCGCATGAACTCGGTGTCCACCCCCAAGGGCCCCTCTGCCGCTACCGCGGCCCCGATGGACGCATCGTCCACCAATAGCGGCGGGGAGCCCTCAGCTTGGGGGTGCGCGGACGGGGCCCCTTCAGCGGTGGGGCTCAGAAGTTCCGCGCCAGCGGAACTTCCAACGCGCCCGCCAGGGCGCGCGCCCTCAGGAGACGACACGACGCCCCTGCAGGGCATGGACGATGGTGCCACCGTCGGTGTATTCGAGCTCGCCACCCACCGGAACGCCGTGCGCGATCCGGCTGAGACTCGCGCCGGTGCCGCGCAGCGCCTCGGCGATGTAGTGCGCGGTTGCCTCGCCTTCGACCGTGGGGTTGGTGGCAAGGATGACCTCCTCCGCACCTTGGCCGGTCACGCGCTCGGCCAGATCCACGATGCCGAGTTCCTCCGGCCCCACCCCATCGAGCGGTGACAGGCGGCCGTGGAGCACGAAGTAGCGGCCGCCAAAGGCACCGGATTGTTCGATGGCAACGATGTCGGAGGGCGACTCGACGATGCACAGGAGCTTCGGATCGCGCTTCGGGTTCGCGCAGATGGCACAGAGCTCGGTTTCCGACAGGGTGCGGCAGCTGCGGCAGCGCATGACCCGATCGGCGGCTTCGCTCAGGGCTGCGGCAAGGGCTCGGGCGCCGGGACGATTGTGCTGCAACAGGTGCAAGGCGGTACGCACAGCGGTTTTGGGGCCCACTCCGGGAAGCGTCTGCAATGCCTCGACAAGGCGATCGATGAGGGGGCTGATGCGCATACAGGCCGCGGTGTTTCCGCACCGTGCCTAAAGCAGCGACTTGAGGTCCGGGGGCAAGTTCACCCCCCGCGTCAGCGACGCCATCTGGTCCTTCTGGAACTCTCGCAGTCGCCGCGATGCATCGGTAACGGCAGCGGCCACCAAATCCTCGACCATCGTGCGCTCGTCTTCCGAAAGGCCCGCCAACACGGTGGGGTCGATCTGGGCACTGAGTGCCTCGTAGCTGCCGTTGATGGTCACCTTCACCATGCCAGCGCCGCTTTCGCCGGTGACGCGGGCCTTGCTCATCTCGCTATTGAGCTCTTCCACGGCACGCTTCATGGATTGTGCTTGCTGGAAAAGGTCGCCAATGCCCTTCATTCGCTCGCTCCCTGGCCGGCCGGCGCGATAGGCGTGACACTCTCGATCCGACCGTCGAACTCATCGATTAGGTTGCGTGCGGCATCATCCTGCAGGAGAGTCTCGCGTGCCGCTTCCTCTTGCTTTGCCCGGATGCGCGCTCGCCGCGCGGCCGGCGTCTCCTCTGCAAGAGCGGCGACTTCGATGGCGACACGCACCGTATGTCCGGCGTAGCGGGAGGCGAGGTTCGCCACCTCGGCGCGCTGCTTGTCGTTGAGGATCGCTTCGTGCCCTGGATCGAGGGCGATGCGCCAAACGCTGTCGCCCCTCTCGAGCAAGTTGGCGTTTTCCAGCACCATTGCCGTCACCCCCTGCGGCGCCATTGCCGCGACGATCTCGTGCCACTCGCCCCATGCCGGTTGCCCGTCGGGGGAAGCTGCCGTGCTCGGGACGTTTGCCGGTGGTGGGACGCCGCCCTCCCGGGCAGGTTCTGGCGGCACGGATCCGCCCAGAGCGCGCGACTCTGATCGCATGGGTTCGTCTGGAGGGAGGGCGTCCCGCCCTCCGTCTCGCCCGTTAGGTAGCGGGGTTTGCTCCATCGCCGGATGCGGCGGTTCCGCAAGCGCCGGATCGGGCGACGGTGCCGGCGTCACCGGGGGCTCGGCCTTTTGGACTGCCCTTCTATCCATCGGGCGACCCGTCACGCGCCCATCGTGTCCTTTTTGCGCCGCCGGTGGTGCGTCCGTCGCTTGGCGCTCAAGCCTTGGGCTTGCAGCGGGGGCGCCGCTCTCTTGCGCACCGGCTCGGGCGCTATCCCCACCCTCCCCCGAGGGCTCGAACGCCGCCAGCCGAAGGAGGGTCATGTCGAAGCCCACTTTCGGATCCGGTGCGAACTGCATGTCGCGCCCTCCCATGAGCGCGATCTGGTAGCAAAGCTGCAGGTCCTCTGCCGAGAAGCGCCCTTGGAACGGGGTTAGGGACTCGTCCGGAGCCAAGTCCAGCTCCGCCGCGACCGCGAGGTCATGGAATGCCCGCTGCAAGCCATCCACCACCTCGGGCAGGCTGGCGGCACGGTCCGCGATGGCATCGCCGGCGGCAAGCAGTTGCTGCACGTCGTGGTCGGCGAGTGCAGAAAGCAGCGCCCCCACCTCGTCGCTTCGCACGACGCCCAGCATCTCGATCACCTCCGCCTCGCGCACGCTGCCGCCGCCATGCGCCACGGCTTGGTCCGTGATCGACAAGGCGTCCCGCATGCTGCCGTCGGCTGCGCGGGCGATCACGCCGAGCGCTTCGGCCTCCGCCTCGATGCTCTCCTCCGCCAGAATCTGCTTCAGTTGGGCTTCGATGGTGGCCGGACGCATGTTCTTGAGGTTCAGTTGCAGGCAGCGCGAGAGCACCGTGACCGGGATGCGGCGCGCCTCCGTGGTCGCCAGCACGAACTTGACGTGTTCCGGGGGTTCCTCGAGCGTCTTCAGCAGGGCGTTGAAGCTCGAGGTGGACAGCATGTGCACCTCATCGATGAGGTACACCTTGTAGCGCCCGTTCGTCGGCAGGTACTGCACGTTGTTCAGGAGCTCCCGCGTATCGTCCACACCGGTGCGGGAGGCAGCGTCCACTTCTATCAAATCGACGAAGCGCCCGCCCAAGATGTCCTTGCACGCGCGACATATGCCGCATGGCGTGGAAGTGACGCCGGTCTCGCAGTTTAGGCACCTTGCGAGGATGCGCGCGAGCGTAGTCTTGCCGACACCGCGCGTTCCTGTGAAGAGATAGGCGTGATGCAGCTGGCCGAGGTCGAGGGCGTTCTTGAGTGCCCGCACGGCATGTTCTTGCCCTGCCACGTCATCGAATTCACGCGGGCGGTACTTCCGTGCCAGCACTTGATAGCTCATGATCGGACACGATGTTAACCCGAACGCCTCTTTTCCCCCCAACTCCGGCTGGGTGGTGCATCGTCGGCCCCCGGGGGGCGGCGGCGCTGTCCCCCTAAACCCCGCGGGCCGGATTTGGGAGGGCCGAACCCCTCGCCGTCGATGCGGTCGAGCTCGACGTGCATTTGGTGGACGGCGAGTTGGTGGTGATCCACGACGACACGGTGGATCGCACCACCGACGGCACTGGGGCGGTGGCCGAACTCAGCCTTGCCGAGCTTCGCGCGCTGGATGCCGGCAATGGCCAAACCGTCCCGCTTCTGAACGACGTGCTGGCAGACGTGCCGGTTAACGTGGGGATCAACGTCGAGCTCAAGGGCGCCGGCACCGCCGGGCCCACGGCGGAGCGCTTGTGCGACCTAGACCGGCCCTTGCTGGTTTCCTCGTTCGACCACGCCGAGCTCAGGCGCTTCCACGCCGCCTGCCCCCACATCCCTTGCGCCCCGCTGTTCAGCCGCTGGCGGAGCCCTCAGCCTGGGGGAGCGCGCAGGGCCGCCCACCCCCAGACAGAGCCCCCAGCCGCCCCCGGGAAAAATGACTCCACACCCCAACACAAACACGTCCCACACGCCACAC
>VXPR01000167.1:0-5572 GCA_009839405.1 Gammaproteobacteria bacterium | reverse complement strand
GCGCGCCGCGGGCCGCGGGGGGGGCGGGGGCGCGGGGGGGGGGGGTGGGCGCGGCCCCCCCCCCCCCAGGATGAGCCCCCTCGCCGTCGCGGAGAAGCTGGACGCCACCAGCATCAACATCTCCGACCGCATCGCCACCACCGACCGCATCGCTGTCATCCGTGAGCAGGGCTTCGCCTGCATGGTGTACACGGTGAACGATCCGGCACGGGCGAGGGAATTGCGGGCGTTCGGAGCGAGCGGCGTGTTCACGGACTGCCCGGACCGGGTTTGCCGCGACGATACGTGAGGCACCTGCCCTCGCTGGTTGCGGGTCGGGGCCGTAGGGGACGGGCTTGTCGCGTCCCGTGCAGAACTCGTCGAAGCGTAGCAAGCCGGCGGGAAGGGAGGTCAGGAGGGTTCGGCCCTTGCTTCCTCTGGCGCGGTGACTTCGAGCTTGTCGATTTCTTGGTTTAGGCGATAGCCGTCGTCGGTGACGATGGCTTCCAAGGTCTTCACCCGTTCGCGCAACGCCCCCATTTCACGCTCAAGGGCCTGAACTGCGGCGTCCGCTTCGTCGCTGCTGTGGCGTGGTCGGGATGTCCATACCTTCAGAGCCCCTACCAGCATTGGCAGGCCGACGGCCATGAAGACGATCAGAAGGACTACGGTTGACCAGGCCATGTAGGCGAACCTCCGCTTTGTTTGACTAGTCTCGCTGGGCGCTGCCGGGCAGTCAGGAAGACGCCACCCTCGCTGCCACTTGCTCCGTCGAGTCGAGCTTGTCGATTTCCCTCGTTAGGCGGTAGCCGTCGTCGGTGACGATGGCTTCGAGGGTTGTCACCCGTTCACGCAAGGTCGTCACTTCCTGCTCGAGGGCATGGACGGTCGCCGCCGCTTCTCCGCCTTGGCGGGGACGGGATCTCCAAGCCTTCAGTATTGCGGGGAGCATAGGCAAGCCGACGGACAGAAGGACGATCAGCAGGGTCGCGGTTGGCCAATCCATTTTGGGGAACTCCTGGCGCGCTTAAGCTATTGGTTGATCTTCTGAACGGTGCCGAAACCGCGGATGCGGCGGTGTACGTCGGGGTCACCGGCGTAGGCGACCGAGCCGGCGCCGGCGATGTCCACATCGAGGCGTTCTGTGGCCCAGACTCTGGCGCTGCCTGCGCCCTTGAGACGAACTTCGGCCGTGCGGGATTCGAGACCGTCCGCCTCGTATGCCCCCGCCCCCGCCATTTCCACGACCTGGCGATCGGCGCGGCCGTCCACCTCGAAGTGGAAGGCGCCACGGGCCTCGATGATCAGTTCGTCTGCGTCGAGTGAGGCAAGACGGTAGTCGCCGCTGCCCCGGTTCTCCACCACCAGCGTGTCCGTGCGCAGCTTGCCGCCGGTGACCAGAATGGGGCCGGCGCTATAGAGTTCCGTGAGTTGGCGGGTGGTCACCTGCACGACCACATCCTCCACTTCGAGCTCCGCCGGCACATCGATGAAGAGCGTAGCGTCCGACACCTCCACTTCGACGGTGTCCTGATGTTCGTGGGCAGCCGCGACTTCCACCCGCGCTTCCTCGCCCTGATGGATGTGGAGAGTCGCCGGGCCTTCGACGTAAATGCGATGGAAGTCCTCGGTTGCCTGGATTGCTCGCGTTTGCATGTCGTCTCCGATGCCGGTGGCGGCGACTATGGCGGTGCCGAGAATACCGACTGCGGCAATCGCCAAGATTCGGGTTCGAATCTCGGGCGCTAGCGGACGCGCGTTCATGGCTCGCTCCTTTCGATGCGGGAAAGCTCCCGCTGCAACTCGTAGCGACCGGAGGTCACGTGGGTTTCGATTCGCCTCAGGCGCAGCTCAATCTGGTCGAAATCCGCCCGTACGTGGCGCAGGGAGCGGCGGGGCGATAGCCGGTGGCCGAGTTCGGGCGCGGGCGAGACATCGGCGCGGCGGCGCTGACGTCTCGGCGGCCGCCCGTCCCATTGTTCGAATGCCGCTTGCACGTCCTGCCTTTCACTCGAAGAGGATTCGTTCGGAAAGGACTGCCCTCCTCGGGCGTGGTCGCGCTGACGGCGACGACGGCGGCGACGGTGCCGACGCGACGCGTCGCCGGGCTTGTCCATGACGAAAAAGGCGATCCAGTAGGCGGGGAACACCACCGACGGCAGGAAGATGAGGCCAGTCACGGCGATTAGCCGCACCACCCAGGTCTCGACGCCAAAGTAATTGGCAAGTCCAGCGCAGACGCCGCCGATCTTGCCCCGTTCTGGGTCTCGCATGAGTTCGCGGGAACCGGGCCACGGTCGCCATTCGGGCCATTCCCAATCCTCGGCATCATCTCGGCGAGAGCTCGAATTCGGTTTCTTCTGGCGACCGGTCTTGTCCTTCAGCCGCTCGGCGGCGTCTTCGACATACGCTGCGGCGCTGTCCACCTGTTCTGCCACCATGTCCTCGACCGCCCGCTTGAGCCGCCTTTCGGCTTTGGTGCGTGCGCCGGGGCTTTCGTCGCTCATCTGCTGTCCTTCGTTTTTCCTTGCCTGTGGCTTTCGGGGCTCGTGGGGGGCCGGCGGCACGGGCGACCGCAAGGGGCGCCGCTACGGGCCGGCGGCGATGCGATTGCGCCAGTCGGGAGTTCGCTCGTCGAGGATCGACTCCAACGTCTCGATCCGTTCCGACATCCGCCCGGCGGAAACGGTGAGCCGTTCGAGCTCCGCCCGTTCGTCCTCGGAAAGGGCCGATTCAGCCCGCCTCTTCGAGCGGTAGTGCAGGAACAGCCAAGTCGGTGCCACGAAAATGAGAAAGAGCACCATCGGCACGAAGACAAGCGCGAAGGCTTCGTCCATGGCTCACTCCCCGTCTTTCGGCGCCGGCAGAGGCTGAGCTTCGCCGTTGCCGGCAAGCCGCGCCTTCAGCGCCCTGAGTTCCTCGTCCACGTCCTCGTCTACCTCGAGTTGGTTGATTTCGTCGGTGAGCGAGCGCTGCCCCATGTCGTAGGACTCCACCTGCCCTTCGAGGTCGTCGATCTTGCGTTCGTACTGCTCGAAGCGGTTCATTGCATCGTCGATGCTATGGTCGGAGAGCTGGCGCCGGGCGTCGAGGCGGGAGCGGCTGGCCTGACCGCGCAGGACGATGGCGTTCTGCCGCGCCTTGGCGTCCTTGATCTTCTGCTGCAAGGCGGCGATGTCATCCGACAGCTTGGCCAGGGTTTCGTCGAGCACCGAGAGGTCTGACCGCACCGTGACGGCGGTTTCCTCGGCCTTGGCACGCTCCATCAGAGCGCCCCGGGCGAGGTCGTCACGACCCTTGGCGACGGCGAGTTCGGCTTTGCGCTCCCACTCGCCGGCTTCGGCCTCGAAGTAGGCGGAGCGGCGCTGGAGCTCCTTGCGGTCGGCGATGGCACGCGCCGAGGCGGTGCGCACCTCCACCAGCGTCTCCTCCATCTCCTGGATGATGAGCCGCACCATCTTCTCGGGGTCTTCCGCCTTGTCGAGCAGAGAGTTGATGTTCGAGTTGATGATGTCGCTGAGCCGAGAAAAGACACTCATTGCGAGTCCTCCTTGAAATTCGCATGGGTTGCCATGCACCAGGGCGTAACACGATTCGTGCCAGCGCCCCCCAAACCGCACCTTGGCATCGCGTTTTCCATGGTTCTGACTGACGATTTTCGTTATAGGCCAGCGAGCGCTCCAGCGTTCGAGGAGTGAATCAAGTGCTGGCGGATCGAGCCAAACGTTGGCAGGATTAGCCGCCATGCGCAATGAACCCGATCGTCTCGTCGGCGAGTCGCCGGCGTTTCTTCAGGTGCTGGAGTCGGTCTCCCGCGTGGCACCGCTGGAAAAGCCGGTGCTGGTGGTGGGCGAGCGCGGCACCGGCAAGGAACTCATCGCCGCCCGCCTGCATTACCTCTCCGACCGCTGGGAGCGCGAGTTCCTCAAGCTCAACTGCGCGGCCATCAGCGACAACCTGATTGAGAGCGAACTCTTCGGCCATGAGGCGGGCTCCTTCACCGGTGCCTCGCGCACCCACCACGGTCGTTTCGAGCGCGCCGACGGCGGTACGCTGTTCCTCGACGAGGTGGCGACCACCTCGGCACTGGTGCAGGAGAAGCTGCTGCGGGTGATCGAATACGGCGAGTTCGAGCGGGTGGGCGGGCGCAAGACGCTGCAGGCGGACGTACGCCTGATCGCCGCCACCAACGAGGACTTGCCCGAACTTGCCGCCACGGACCGCTTTCGCCACGACCTGCTCGACCGCCTCGCCTTCGATGTCATCACCCTGCCGCCACTGCGCGAGCGGCCGGGCGACATCCCGCTCCTGGCCGAGTACTTCGCCGTGAACATGGCCAAGGAACTCGGTCGCGGCTTCTTCCCGGGCTTCAGCTCGGCGGCCATAGAGCGCCTCGCCACGTACCGCTGGCCGGGCAACCTGCGCGAACTCAAGAACGTGGTGGAACGGGCCGTGTACCGGGCGCCCGAGGAGGAAGCAGTGGACGAGATCGTGCTGGACCCCTTCGCATCGCCGTTCCGTCCGCAGGCGCAAGAGGACAACGGTGGGCGCCGACAGGCGCCGGCGCTGCCGCTGTCTCTGAAGGACTCCGTGCAGGAGTTCGAGATCGAACTCATAAATCAAGCCTTGCGAGAGGGACGATTCAACCAGCGTCGGGCGGCAGAGCTGCTCGGTCTCAGCTACGACCAGTTCCGCGGCTACTTCAAGAAATACGGACTGCAACGCAGCGACGGCGGCGTGGCCGAAGCTGCCGGCAAGGAGGGCGCATGAGCGTCATTGGGCTTGAGGAGATCTTCCTCGACGTCGCGGACCTTGAACGGTCCGTGGACTTCTACCACCGGCTCCTCGGCATCCCCGTGGCGATGCAGAGCGACGAGCGCGCCTACCTCCAATGCGAACGCAGCCATGTGGTGCTGCAGGTTAAGGGGCATTCCGGACGCCACCAGGGCGGTGGCCCGATGCATTTCTCGTTCACCGTCAGCGAGGACCACTTCGACGAGGTGGCGAGCCGCGTTGACGACGGGCGCATTTTCACGCGTGGGCCCATGGGCAGCCGCGGCAAAGGCCGAGCGTTGTTCATCCTCGACCCAGACGGCAACGAGGCGGAGGTGAACACGCGCTATCTCTACGGCGTGCCGAAGCGCTGAAGGACCGAGCGAATCCTTGCCAGCTTCCCTGCCAATCGCCTTCGAGCTCAACGGCGTCGCCCGCGAAGTCGACGTCCAGCAAGGTGAACCGCTGCTCTATCCGCTGCGGCGGCTTGGCGATGCGAGCGTGCGCTACGGCTGTGGCGCCGAGCAATGCGGTGCCTGCCGGGTGCTGGTGGACGGCCAGCTCGCGTTCGCTTGCACGATGGCGGCGCACGATGCCCAAGGCCGGAACGTCGAGACGGCGGCCGGTCTCGACACGCCCGTGCGCACGGCCCTGATTGACTTCAACGCCGGCCAGTGCGGCTATTGCCTGCCGGGCATCGTCGTGGCGGCGGAGGCGCTGTTCCGGCGCCAGCAGTTCGCGCCAGCGAACTGCCGACGGGCCCGGAAAAGCGGGCAACCCACGGGCTCTGAAAAAAAAAAGACGCAGCGCCCCCAAAATA
>VXPR01000228.1:8857-10511 GCA_009839405.1 Gammaproteobacteria bacterium | reverse complement strand
GATCGACGGCGCGGACGACGTCGACTACTACCGCATCGACCTCGCCGGCAGCGCCACCGTGCAGGTGGACACGGCCGGCCAGTCCGACACCCGCGGCGAGCTGCTCGCCGGCAACGGCGCGCTGATCGCGTCCGACGAGGGGTCGGGCCCCGGCGACAACTTCCGCATCACCGAGGACCTCGCCGCCGGCGTGTACTACGTCGCCGTGTCCGGCACAGGCACCGGCGAGTACGCGCTGTCCGCGAAGCTCACCGCCGTCGCCGACCAGGGCGGCACGGCGGCCTCCTCGGCGCTGCTCACCCTCTACGGCGACATGCAGGTCGAGACCGTCAGGCCGAGCGCCCTGCTCTCCTCCACCGGCCGCATCGACGAGGCCGGCGCCGACCTCGACTACTTCCGCATCGACGTGCCCCGGGACGGCGTGGACGTGACGGTGCGCAGCGCCGGCGACACCGACACCACGGCGCGCCTGCTCGACGGCGCGCTGGCGGAGGTCGCGATGGACGACGGCGGCGACGGCAACTTCCAGATCGAGCGGACGCTCGACGCCGGCGCCTACTACGTCGAGGTCGGCGGCCACGAGGCCGGGCCCTACCGGGTGCTGGCCTGGGGCTCGGACCCGGACTGCGACTGCGCCGAGCCGGCGATGGCGGCGACGGACCACGGCGGCACGGCGGAGACCTCGACGCTGATGTCCATCGGCCCGCCGCTGACCGGAGAGATCGCCGGCGACGACGACGTGGACGTGTTCCGCATCGACCTCGCCGGCAGCGCGACGGTGGTGTTCGAGACCGCCGGCCCCACCGACACCGTGGGCACCCTGCGCGACGGCGCCGGCACGGAGCTGGCGACGGCGGACACCGGCGGCCCGGCCATGAACTTCAGCATCTCCCGGGAACTGGCGCCGGGGCCGTACTACCTGGAGGTGTCCGGGGCCGCCGGCAGCTACGCGGTGAGCGCGCAGCTCGGCGGCGACTCGGACCACGGCGACACCGCGGGTCTCTCCACCCTGCTGACGTTCTACAGCCAGGACGACGTCGACAACATCAAGCCGAGCGCGCTCTTGTCGACGGCGGCGGTGATCGACGCCGCCGAGACCGACATGGACGTGTTCCGGCTCGACATCCCCCGGGACATGACCGACGTGACGATCCGCAGCGTCGGCCCGCTCGACACCCACGCTCGCCTGCGCGACGCGTCGCTGACGGAGCTGGGCATGGACGACTCCGACGGCGCCTTCCGCATCGAGGCGACCCTCGACGCCGGCGTCTACTACGTCGAGGTCGCCGGACACGAGACCGGACGCTACCGCGTGCTGGCGTGGGGCGACTCGCAGGTCGAGTGCGACTGCGCCGACGAATAACCTCGAGATCAGTACTGCGACACCTAGCACCTCTGATGAAGTCCTCTGGCGTTTCCCTCCCATCGAGGACGCCGGGCCGCTGACGCGCAAGGAACTGACACCGCTCGCGTCTCATGGCCCGGAGCAAAGCCCTTGGGGGGAGGGCATCTTGCCCTCCCACGCGCCGCAAGGCGCGTTCATTCATGCAGATCCGTCACCAGAGCCGCGCCGGGACGAGCCTAAGCAGGCGATAAGCCCACACCACCACAGCCCGCAACACGATCCAGAATTTAGAAACATCAAAGTGTTGAC
>VXPR01000228.1:0-8847 GCA_009839405.1 Gammaproteobacteria bacterium | reverse complement strand
GGGGGGTGGGATTCGCCCCCGCCCCCGCGCCCTATGGGGGGTTTATGCATCATATGCCTCCACGATAGCGCGCCGCGGCGGCGCGGGCGAGGGCGGGACGCCCTCGCCCCCAGGGCCCGAATCTCGAGCCAGATTGTCGAACCATCAATGTGTACACGGTTTGTTCTATGTGAGGGAGGGCCAAACGCCCTCTCTCCAAGGAACGACTTGATCGGAGGTTCCCGAGGGTGAGCGGGAACGAGGCAGCGCCGCCAAACCCCTCGCTACGCTCGGGGTCTGGCCCCAGCCCCACCTCCCTATGACCTTGCATCGCAGAAATGACGCTATCGCGCCATTTCTGCGGCGCAAGCTCCTAGGTTGTAATTCCCGGCTGAGGACGGCAACGTGTCGCTCATCGCCATCGTTTGCAGTGAAGGAGCCGGCCTATGGCCGTGTACGACGCGTTGGGCGCGCTTCCCGGTGGAGAGCCGGGGCCTTGGGGAGAGCCCGTCACGATTCGCTACGACCAGCGCGATGTGCTGCTCTATGCCGTGGGGATTGGCACGCGGGACTTGCGGTTTGTTTATGAGCGGCATGCGGACTTTGCGGTGTTCCCTACCTTTCCGATCCGCTGGGGCGGTGCCGGGGCGCCTATCGACACGGCGCTCGTGCCCAACTCGCCTGGGCCGCTCAACATCGATGCCGAGCGCTACCTGGAACTCGTGAAGCCGCTGCCGCTGGCTGGCGAGGTGCAGGTTCGTTCGCGCGTTGTCGGCATCCACCCGCGCGGGCGCGGCAACGGTTTCGTCGAGTTCGAGAGCGAGGTGCTCGGCGAGGACGGCGAGGTGTGCGTGCGGATGGTGAACGGCTCGTTCCGGCGCGGTGTGGAGAAGCTTGGCGACATTGAGCCGTTCGAGGGTGTGGGGCAGACGTTCTCGCAGAAGATCGCAGTGCCAGAACGTGCGCCGGACGCCACGGTGAGCGCTGTCGTCGCGGACAACCAGGCCCACATCTATCGCCTTTCCGGTGACTACAACCCACTGCACATCGACCCGGAGGCCGCCCGCTTCGGCGGCTTCGACGAGGTGATCCTGCATGGCCTGTGCACCTTCGGGCACAGCGCCCAGTTGCTGCTCCGTGAGCTTGCCGGTGGCGATCCGGCACGGTTTCGCCGCATCAAGGTGCGCTTCTCGGCGCCGGTGTTCCTAAGCGACACGCTGACGGTGCTGGCGTGGAGCGACGGCGAGGGACGGGTGGTGTTCGAGGGCCGGGTGGACGATCGCGTCGTCGTCTCGAATGCGTACTTCGAGTACGCGGCCTGACGTACGTTGGCGTCCGACTCTTCCGAGCCCACCGGATCGCGTCCGATCGAGTGCGACTATGTGATCGTCGGCGCCGGCACCGCCGGCTGCGTGCTGGCGAACCGGCTGTCGGCGGATCCCAACGTCAACGTGCTGCTGATCGAGGCCGGCGGCGAGGACGACTATTTCTGGATCGACATTCCCGTCGGTTACCTCTACACCATCGGCAATCCCCGCACCGACTGGTGCTTTGAGACGACTCCACAGCCTGGCCTCAATGGCCGCGCCATCGGCTATGCCCGCGGCAAGGTGCTCGGCGGCTGCTCGTCCATCAACGCCATGATCTACATGCGCGGCCAGGCGAGCGACTACGACCACTGGGCACAGCTCGGCAATCGCGGCTGGGGCTGGGACGACGTGCTGCCGGTGTTCCGGCGCTCGGAGGACTACCAGCACGGCGCGGATGCCTACCACGGGGCAGCGGACGGCAGTGCGGAGTCGAGGGGCGGGCAGGTCGGGGGCGAACTGCGGGTGGAGGAGCGGCGCGTCAACTGGCCGATCCTCGATGCGTGGCGAGATGCCGCCGAGCAGTGCGGCATTCCCAAGATCGCCGAGTTCAACCGCGGCGACAACTTCGGCACCGCATACTTCCAGATGAACCAGCGCAAGGGCGTGCGGGTGAGTGCTGCGAGTGCGTTCCTGCGTCCGGCGACGTCGCGACGCAACCTCACGGTGATGACCGATGCGCTGGTGGAGTGGATCGACGTGGAGCGCTCGGCGTCGGGATTGCGTGCCTCGGGCGCTGTGGTGCGAACCTCCTCCGGGCGCGTGTCCGTGCGGGCGCGACGTGAGACGATTCTCGCGGCTGGCGCCATCGGTTCGCCGCACCTGTTGCAGCTCTCCGGCATCGGCCCCGCCGCACATCTGGCCGAGCACGACATCGATGTGGTGCTCGACCTTCCAGGGGTCGGCAGCAACCTGCACGACCACCTGCAAGTCCGCTCCATCTACAAGGTGCAGGGCACCCGCACGTTGAACGGTCGTGCCCGCACCCTCTTGGGCAAGGCGTTGATGGCGGCGGAATACGCCATGTTCCGCACCGGCCCCCTCACCATGCCGCCCTCGCAGCTTGGCGCGTTCGCCCGCAGCGACGAGGGCCGAGCGGCGGCCAATCTCGAATGGCATGTCCAGCCGCTGTCGCTGGACCGCTTCGGCGAGCCGCTACACCGGTTCGACGCCATCACGCCGTCGGTGTGCAACCTGCAGCCCACCAGCCGAGGCACGGTGCGCCTGACGAGTGCCGATCCGGGGAGGTCCCCGGCCATCGATCCGAACTATCTTGCGACACCGGAGGATCGCGCGGTGGCGATTGCTGGCCTGCGCTTTACCCGCCGCATCATGGCCGCGCCAGCGCTGGCTCGGTTCCGGCCCAGGGAATGGAAACCCGGCGCGCATCTTGCGTCGGACGAGGAACTTCAGCAGGCGGCCGGGGACCTCGGCGCGACCATCTTCCATCCGGTAGGCACCTGTCGCATGGGGCGCGACGACGATGCGGTGGTGGATGATCGCCTGCGGGTGCGAGGCGTGGCTGGTCTCCGGGTGATGGACGCCTCGGTGATGCCGCGCATCACGTCGGGGAACACCAACGCGCCGACGGTGATGATCGCGGAGAAGGGTGCCGAGTTCATTCGTGCCGAGCGGGGCGCGCGGGCGGCCGCATGACCGACATACCCAGCGACGACCGCCAAGCGACCGCAACCGAAGCGGCTGCGCCACCGAAGCCGACCGGTGCCATGCGCGCCATGCGCGGCTTCACGGACGGTTCGGTCGGCCGCCACCTTCTGCGCCTCGGCTCGTACATGGCGCTCGGCTCGGTGGCCATGAACGCCTCGATGTTTGCCGAGGCCATCTATCTCGGTGTGCTTGGGACCCAGGCCCTCGCCGCTATGGGCGTCGCGTTCCCGGTCACCATTACGCTCTTCGCCTTTGCCGGCGGCATCGGTACCGGCGCTTCGTCGGTCACGGCGCGGACGATGGGGGCGGGCGATCGAGAAGGCGCGGCGCGGCTCATCACCCACAGCCAAGTCCTGGCGCTGGCGGTGGGCATCGTGCTGGGTGCCCTCGGCATTTGGCTGGCGCGGGACATCGTGACGCTGATCGGTGCCACCGGCGACCTGCGCGAACTCACGGTGGACTATCTGACGGTGTATCTGCTCGGCTTCCCGGCTTTCATGCTGTCCATCGTCGGCTCCACCTTGCTCCGCGCCACCGGCAATGCCAAGAGCCCCGGCATCATCATGGCGGCGGGGTCGATCTTGCAGATCTTGCTGGGGCCGCCGCTCATCTTCGGCTGGTTTGGCATTCCGGCGCTCGGGATTGCGGGCGCAGCCTGGGCTTACGTCATCTCACGCACGCTCGGCATGGGACTCTATGTCGTGCTGCTCATGCGGGCACGGATGCTGCGCTGGACGATGGAAGGGGCGTTTGACTCGTGGCGGCGCATCATGCATGTGGGCGGCCCGGCGGTGGCGAGCGGCCTCGTGATGCCGGCGGGAATGCTGGTCATCACGCGCATGTTGATCGGCCACGGCGAAGCGGTGGTGGCCGGCTATCAGGTGGCGTCGAGGGTGGAGACGCTGGCGCACATGATCCTGTGGTCGGCATCGTCCTCGGTGGAGCCGTTCGTGGGGCAGAACTGGGGTGCCAAGCTCTATGACCGCGCTAAGGCTGCGCTTTCCATGACCCATCGCTTCTCCATCGCCTGGGGCGTCGTGACGTTCATCGTCATGGTGTCGGTGGGCAAGACCATCGTCGCCATGATCGACGACAACCCCATCGTCGTGGAGGTCTCGGTGGCGTTCTTCTACATCATTCCGCTCAGCATCGGCTTCATGGGCATGACGCAGGTGGCAAGCTCCTGCTTCAACGCCCTCGGCAAGCCGACACCTTCGCTCGTCATCTCCGTCCTGCGCGCCATCGTCATCGGCGTGCCCCTCGCCGTTCTCGGCAACTACTGGTGGGGTTACGTCGGCATCTTCGTCGCCACGGCCATCACCAACGTCGTCGTCGGCATCCTCGCCTGGCGCTGGAACTGGAGTTACGTCAACCGCGCCAGTACCGGCAACCCTTGAGCCTATGTGAAGGGAAACGGCACCCCCTGCCGGACGCTACGGTCTTGGCGGTGTGCCCGGCCGTCTTGAGCGGAGGATGAAGGTCTCGGGTTCTAGGTTCAGCAGGGCTCGGCCGGCATCCTCGATCAGGTGGGGCGCTACCGTCGCGTGCTGGCGGACTACGCGAACGTCGCGGTTGATGCGCTCTAAGGGGTGGCCCAGGCGGTTGGCCGTGGTGCCGGCGGCTTCCGTCACGGTCTCCACCACCTCCACTGCGGCGCGGGCGGCGTCGGAGGCGATGATGTGGAAGAGGGCCTGGTCGCGGGGCTGCACGCTGTCGCCACGCACCACGGTGTCCCAGGTGCGTTCGGTGAGTTCCAGGAGGGCAGCGCGGGCGCCGATCAAGCGTGCCTCGGCGTGTGCCACGGCGCGTTGGGCGAAGGGGCGGTCGCGGAGCGTGCGGGTGGTGAAGCGTGGCTTCTTCTCCGTGGCGAGTTCGACGAAGGCGTCGATGCCGGCGCGGGCGATGCCGATTGCCACGGCGGCCTTGTTGTAGGCAAGGCGGTTGCCGATGGGCAGGCGCAGTTGCGGCGAGCCGACGTTGCCGCCGATGGGGTTGACGAACAGGCGATCCGGCACGAATACCTCGTCGAGGCGCACGTCGTGGGAGCCGGAGCCGCGCATCCCGGCAACGTGCCAGGTATCGACGATTTCGAAGCCGCCCTTCGGCACCACGGCATAGAGGTTGCCGTCCTCCACCGGTTCGTCGTTGTCGTAGCGCCGCACCGTTGCGCCGAAGAGTTCCGCGTTGTGGATGCCGCTGACGAACTGCCACTGGCCGGAAACGCGCCAACCGCCGTCCTCCTTGTCGGCGCGGCCCACCGCGGCGGTGGAACTCGCCATGATGGTCATGGGGTCTTCGATGAGTTCCGGGCAGTGGGCGAAGCCGGGGGCGATGAGGCCAAAGGTCTCGATGCCGATCATCAGGTTCCAGCCGGCACTGCCGTCGGCGCGGGAAACCGCTTCGATGACGCCGATCTGGGTCATCGGGTCTGCATCGGCACCGTGGAACTCCGCTGGCGCCGCCACCCGGTAGAGCCCCTCGCGGGCGAACGCTTCGGCTACCGGTCGCGGCAGGTGGCGTTCGCGCTCCGCCTCGTCGGCATGTTCGCGCACGAGGGCCGCGAGGCCGATGGCGGCTTCGATGTGGGGATTGGCGTCGATGTCAGCCAATCTCCTGCCGGATCGCTGCGTGGGCGCGACTGAGCACATCGATGATGGCGTCCACGCTGCGGGCACCGGATTGGAAGATTGCCGTGGCGTTCAGCGCGCCCCATTCGAAGCCCATCGCCTGCACCTCCGCCGCGCGCCGCGCGACGTTGCCCACATCGGCATAGAACGCTTTGCCGGCGTCGTCTCTGGGCGGCACGTCCAGCATCATCTGGTAGCCGATGCTGGCGGGGTCGCGGCCGGCGGCTTCGGCATAGGCGGAAATCTTCTCGCGGCAGCGGTTCGCCACGGCCGCATCGGTGATGGCCGTGGCCAGCCAGCCGTCGCCCCGCGCGGCCACGCGCTTGAGCGCCGCTTCCGCGTTGCCGCCGATCCAGATCGGCAAGTTGCCTCCCTGCGGCGGCTTCGGTTCCATCGCCATGGCCACCGACGAGTAGTGGTCGCCGTCGAAGGAGATGTTGTCGTCGCGCCAGTAGCTGCGCAGCACGTCGATGGCCTCGTCCATGCGCCGGCCGCGGTTGTTGAAGCGCTCTTCGAGCGCGTCGTACTCGGATTCCTGCCAGCCGACGCCGACGCCCAGGCGCACTCGCCCGCCTGAGAGCGTGTCGAGAGTGCTGATCTGCTTCGCCACCAGCACCGGTTGCCGCTGCGGCAGCACCAGCACTTCGGTGCCGAGGCCGATGGTCTTGGTGGCGGCAGCGACGTAGGAGAGCGTCATCAGCGCTTCCAGGATCGGCATCTTCGGCGGATACATGGGTGCTTCCCGGCTTTCGGTGGGGAAGCCCATGACCACGTGGTCGAACATGTCGAGCTGATCGAAGCCGATTTCCTCGATGGCCCGGGCGAGCCGCAGCACCGCCTCGCCGCCCTCGCGATAGGACACGCTCGGAAACTCCACCGCCAGTTTCATGCCGCCTCCGGGTCGGTCGTCTGGTTCCCTGACCGGGACCGTAGTTTACAGTCAGGTTCGTGAGGGCCTCGTAGGGGCGGGGCTTGTCCCCGCCCGTGTTGGGTGGCGCAAGGGGTCGGTTCGGTCGGCAAGGGCGACCACAAGGATCGCCCCTACGAACGCTCGTCGAGGAGTTGGTAGATGCGCTGCACCGCTTGAAGGTTGGTGCCGACTTGATTGACGCCCAGCGTTTCGGCGTGGGCGGTCAGGTCGGCCGCGGCGGCGGCCTCCTCTGCCGACATGCCTTGGCCGCGGAGTGCGACGACCGTGCTCCAAAGATCGCGGTAATACGCCTGCACGTGGGTCGCCACCTCCCGACCGTGCTCGCCGGTGAAAGTGGGCCCATGTCCCGGCACCACGAGGTCCACATCGAGCTCTTTGAAGCGCTCCAAAGTATCGGGCCATTCGTCCACGTAGCCGTCGCCGAGCCAGGAGATACCGCCGAGCATCATGTCGCCGGTGTACACGAGGCGTTCGGCCGGCAGGTGGATGACGATGTCGCCGCCGGTGTGGGCGCGGCCCAGGAATGCGAGGTGGATTTCCCGGGAGCCGCGGTAGAGCGTGAGACGGTCCGACATCGTCACGTCCGGTGGCACCGGGTCGATTTCCTTCGAGGCTTCGACGTGTGCCTCATAGGCTGCGAGCACCGTCTCGGCCTGGGTGCGGGCCTCGTCGTCCTCGGCGTCGGCCACGCGCTGGCGCATGGCTTCGAGGGTGCCCGGCTGGCGCTCGAGTTCGCCGGCGAAGGTTGGTTCGCTGAAGGGGTCCGTCGCCATCTTCATGCGGGTGAACTCGTGACCGACGATGGTGGCGTCGTCGAAGGCCTGGTTGCCGTGGGCATGGTCGTAGTGGAAGTGGGTGTTGATCACCGTGGTGACGGGCCTGTCGGTCACCTGAGCGATGGAGGCGATGAGGTCGCGCGCCAAGGCGGGGGTGATGTGGGTGTCCACCACCACCACGTCGTCCTCGTTCACCACCACCATCGAGTTGCTGTTGAAGATGGGGGCGAGCGTCTGCACGAAGTACACGCCCGGCGCGATGAGCGTGAAGCGGTGGGTGTCGGTGGTCACATCCCCTTCCGGGGGCACGAACGGCGCGGGTGCCTCGGCGGCTTCGGGTTCGGCCGTCTCGACGTTGACCGACACGTTGTCGCAGGCGGCAAGGACAAGTGCGACGATCACGGTTGGCAGTGCGCTTTTCATGGTCCCTCCTGCGATAGCGCGGCTTCAGCGGGAGCGCGGCTCGGCGGGTGAAATCGGCTATGATCGAAACGTCATTGTGCATGACTGGTGGGGTCATGCAAATCGCGCTGCCGTCGAGCGTGGACGTCCGCGGAGCGGGGGGCAAGAGCGGCAGCGCGAGGGCCGCAGGAGGAGGATTGCGAAGATGCGAACACTGGCCTCTATGGCTCTTGTCACGGCCTTGGGCGCATTGCCGGCTTCGGCCCACCATGCCTTCTCGGCAGAATTCGACGCCGACCTCCCCATTCGCATCGAAGGCACCATCACCCAAGTGGACTGGATCAACCCCCACGCCTGGGTGCATGTGGAGATCACCAAGGAAGACGGCGACTCGGAAACGTGGATGCTGGAAGCCGGCACGCCCAACACCCTGCTCCGCCGCGGCCTCACCCGCACGGTTCTGCAACCGGGCATCGACGTGATCGTGCGCGGCTACCAAAGCAAGGACCGCAAGTGCAACCCGATCTGCAAGGGCAGCGGCCGCGACATTACCTTCGCCGACGGCCGCAGCATTTTCATGGGCTCTTCAGGTACCGGTGCCCCCCGCGACGGCGCCGACCCCACAGAACCGCCGAGGGAGTGAGTCCCGCGATGCGCCACTCCGATCTCCAGCTTGTCTTCACGCGCGAGGAACTCCTCTCTGACCACGACTACGCCCGTCCGCACGAGATCCAAGGTCGTCGTCTGCATGGCGGCTACGACGCCGCCGGCAACTACGTTCCCCCGCGATCCTTAGGCCGCAGCAAGGCCATCGCCAACTGGTCCGAATCGCTGCGCCGCCGCGGCGGAGACCTGCTCGATGCAGACTCCTCCCTCCTCTCCGGCCCCCGTGTGCCGAACCCCGCGCAGCAGAGTCTCTTGGTTCGCAGGGGCCTCGATCACTTCTTCTGGAACGCCCTTACCATCACCGGCAAGATCGAAGGCCGGGGCCGGATGCTCTGTGCGATGCCGTTGCCGAAGCTCCAACCCCTGTTCGTGGAGGACATCTCTGGCACTGCCCTCGGCCATCTGCACAAGGGCCTGATGCACGCGCACGG
>VXPR01000459.1:8356-10548 GCA_009839405.1 Gammaproteobacteria bacterium | reverse complement strand
CACCTACAGCATCGTCCAGCCGCTCGGCGTCTGCGCCGGCGTCACTCCGTTCAACTTCCCGGCGATGATTCCGCTGTGGATGTTCCCCATCGCGGTGGCCTGCGGCAATGCCTTTGTGCTTAAGCCCTCCGAACAGGACCCCATGACGCCCATGTTCCTGATGGAGCTGCTGGCCGAAGCGGGGGCGCCGGAGGGCATCGTGCAGGTGGTGCATGGCGGCCGCGAGCAGGTGGACGGCCTGCTCGAGCATCCTGACATCAAGGCGGTGAGCTTCGTCGGCTCCGTGCCGGTGGCGAAGCATGTGTATCGAACCGGCACGAATGCACTGAAGCGAGTGCAGGCGCTCGCGGGGGCGAAGAACCATCTCGTGGTGATGCCGGACGCGAATCGCGAGCAGGCCCTTTCGAGCTTGGTCGGCGCGGCTTGCGGCGCGGCCGGACAACGTTGCATGGCGATCAGCGCTGCGGTGCTGGTGGGCGATGCCAAGGAGTGGGAAGGCGACCTTGCGGCGGCTATGGCGGTCGTTCGTCCAGGCGTCAGCGACGATCCTGAGGCTGGCTACGGTCCGCAGATCAGCGTCGCCGCACGCGAGCGAATACTCGGCTACATCGCTGCCGGCAAGGCGGAAGGCGCACGTTGCGTGCTTGACGGCAGCGAATGTCGCGTTGACGGGTATCCGGACGGCAACTGGGTGGGCCCGACACTGTTCGCGGACGTGATGCCGGAGATGTCGATCTACCGCGACGAGATCTTCGGGCCGGTGCTGGTGGCTCTTGCCGTGGATACGTTGGACGACGCCATCGACCTCATCAACGCGAGCCCGTTCGGCAACGGCGTGTCGCTGTTCACGTCGAGCGGTGCCAACGCCCGCCGGTTCCAGCACGAGATCGGCGTCGGTCAGGTAGGCATCAACGTGCCCATCCCGGTGCCCCTGCCGTTCTTTTCTTTCACTGGCTGGAAGGACTCCTTCTTCGGCGACCTGCACGCCTACGGCAAGCAGGCGGTGCGCTTCTACACGGAGACGAAGACCGTAACGGCGCGCTGGTTCGACGAACCGTCAACCTCGTCGCCCAACATGACCATTGGACTGCGCTGACGGGAGAGAGCCCATGCTTCGAGTTGCCGTGTTGAGTCGTTGGCACGTCCATGCCGACCAGTATGCGCGGGAGGTGGCGGCCAACGGCCGCGCCGAAGTCGCCTTGGCCTGGGACGAACAGCCGGAGCTTGGCGCCGAGTGGGCTGCCAAGCTAGGGGTGCCGTTCGAGCCGGACTTGAGCCGCGTATTGGCGCGAGACGACATCGACGCGGTGACCGTCACCACACCCACGGACATGCATCCTGACGTGATGGTGCGCGCTGCCGAGGCGGGCAAGCACATCTTCACCGAGAAGGTGCTCGCGACGACGCTAGCCGACGCCGAGCGTATCGCCGCCGCCGTCGCGACCGCCGGCGTCGCGTTCTGCATCTCGTTCCCGCGCCGTTGTGCGCCGGAAATCCTCTATGCGAGGCAAGCACTCGACGAGGGCCTGCTCGGTCGGGTGACGGCATTGCGCGTGCGCATCGCCCACGATGGCGCGGTGCGCGGCTGGCTGCCGGAACACTTCTACGATGCGAAGGCCTGCGGCGGTGGCGCGATGGTGGACCTCGGTGCCCACGGCATGTATCTGGCGCGATGGCTGCTCGGCCAGCCACGCCGCATCACGAGCGTCTTCAGCACCGTAACCGGGCGGGCCGTGGACGACAACGCCGTCTCGGTGATTGAGTTCGAGGGCGGCGCCATCGCTGTCAACGAAACATCGTTCACGAGTTCCGGGAGCTATGCCCTGGAGATGGATGGCACGGACGGAGCGTATCGGATGCTCTCGCCGGCGGAAGGTGCCGAGATTCGTTCGCAACACCTGGACACCAAGGGTTGGCACGCGCCGCCGGCGCTGCCGGAGGCGAGGCCGAAGCCTGTTGACCAGTGGATCGACGCTTGCCTTGACGGCACGCCGGTGGACTTCGGCATGGCCGAGGCGGTGGCGCTGACAGAGGTCATGGAAGCCGGCTACTTGGCCGACCGCGAAGGCCGCATGGTGACGCTTCCCGCACGCGTGCCCTGATCAAGACTCCGCAGCAACGCCAGCAGTTCGCGCAAGAACTGACGCGCCCGCAAGGGCGCGCGCTTTGCCGGTAGCCGAAAAAGATCGGGG
>VXPR01000459.1:0-8346 GCA_009839405.1 Gammaproteobacteria bacterium | reverse complement strand
TCCGCGCCCTCCGCCGGCTCGGCCGGGCGCTTGGGCGCTCACCCAACACCCGGCGGGCCCCCCCCCCCCCCCCCCCCGAGGATTGAATCGGGTGCCGTCAGGAGACGGCACCCTCAACAATGGATTGCACAGATCACCTCCTTTTCTATCCGCCCGACACGGCGCGGGAACATACCACAATTCCGGCGCTGTAAAACCGTTTCGTTGCGGATCGCATGGCGGTACAAAAGCAACCATGGCACGACACAAGCGACAGCGCTTTCGGTGGCCGTCCGACGATCTGTTCGGCGACATCGACGTCGAGGTGGGATGGAATCCCCGCCGTCGCACGCGCATGGGGATTTCCTTTGACCAGGACGGCACGTTGCATGTGGAAGTGCCGCCGGGCGTCGCGCTTAGCGAAGTGCGGCAGGTGTTGCAAGACCACCGGCGCTGGGTTCTGCGCAATGTCCATCAGACCGAGGCCAGGGACGCCGGCTTCCCGAGCCAGTACGTGGATGGCACGATTCTCCTGCATCGGGGCCGCCCCTTGTGCCTGCGCACCGACACGACCGACGAAGTGCGGCGCGACGGCGAAAGCTTGCTCGCACCGCAACACGATACGAAACGTCGCGTGTGGCATTGGTATGCGCGCGAGGCCGCGCAGGTGCTCGCGGAGCGCCTTAGCGCGACCTGTCCGCGCCTGCCCTGGGTGATGCGTGTGCCGGTGTGGCGGCACAGCTACATGCGGGCGCAATGGGGAAGCTGCTCTGCCAGCGGCCGGCTGTCGCTCAACACGCACCTCGTCAAGCTCGCCGACGACCTGATCGACTACGTGCTGGTTCACGAGCTCTGCCACCTCAAGCACCTCGACCACGGTCCCGGCTTCTACGCCCTGATGCAGCGCAGCCTTCCGGACTGGAAGGAGCGCCGCCGCCGACTGAACGAGCGCAAGGCGCTGCTAGCGGAACCGCCGCCTGAGGCCACGGCTCTCGCCTAAGGGCTTGCGCCGCAGAAATGCGCTGGCGAAAGGGGAGTGACGGGAGGGGCTTCGTTCGGAGCTTGTGGTGTACGGGCGTTTGGGTCGGCGGCCCCCCCTTAAGAGAAAAGCGAGGACGCTTTTCTCGACTCCCCCTCGAGGGGGGGAGTGAAAGGAAAGTGCGCGCCGCCAACGTTGTTGGACCGCAAGGCACGGGCGCTCTCGTATAGTCTCGCCCATGCTGCTGTTGGTCTCGCCTCGGAGGATTACGTTTGCCCGCCGATGTCCACGTTGTCTATGAAGACGTTCGCAAGAGCTATGACGGCAGTACCTGGGTCGTTCATGGTCTCGACCTGGAAGTGCGCCGGGGAGAGTTCCTGACTCTGCTAGGTCCGTCTGGCTCTGGCAAGACCACATGCCTCATGATGCTGGCCGGTTTCGAGGCCGCCACGGAAGGCACCATCCGCATCGACGGAGAGTCGGTGCAGGACCTGCCGCCGGACAAGCGCGGCATCGGCGTCGTGTTCCAGAACTATGCGCTGTTTCCGCACATGAGCGTGGCCGGCAACCTGGCATTTCCGCTCGAAGTGCGTGGCATGGGGCCGGCGGAACGGGCCGAGCGTGTCGAGAGGGCCTTGCGGCTAGTACGCTTGGAGGGCATGGAGGCGCGTCGTCCGGGACAGCTTTCTGGAGGCCAGCAGCAGCGTGTGGCCATCGCCCGCGCCCTGGTGTTCGAGCCGGAGCTTGTCTTGATGGACGAGCCGCTCGGTGCCCTCGACCGGCGCTTGCGCGAGGAGATGCAGTACGAGATTCGACGCATTCAGCGCGAACTCGGCGTGACCGTCGTGTATGTCACGCACGATCAGCAGGAGGCGATGGTGCTGTCGGATCGGGTGGCGGTCTTCAACGACGGCCGCATCGAGCAGATCGATCCACCGGAGGTGCTCTACGAGGAACCGGAGCGCGCGTTCGTGGCGCGCTTCATCGGCGAGAACAACCTCGTGCACGGTACCGTGCTGGCGCTGCACGACGGTTTCTGCGACGTGGACGTAGGCGGCGTTGCTGTGCACGCAGCATGCATTGCCCCCCTCAAGGTGGGTGAGGCCACTACCTTGGCGATTCGGCCGGAACGGATCGGCGTTGGCGGGCCACCAGATCGCTTCGCCAACGAGTTCGAAGCCACCGTGGACGACATCACCTTCCTCGGCGACCACTTGCGGGTGAGTCTCTCGATCGGCGAGATCAAGGACTTCGTCGCCAAGATTCCCAATGTGACGGGGCAGGGCGGCGTGCTCGAGGGAGATCGCGTGCGCCTCGGGTGGGCGGCGCTCAATTGCCGCGCGCTCGAAGCCGCGCCGCAGGCGCCGACCTCCCAATGAAGCTGGCTTCCGACCGTGCTGCGCGCCAGGTTCGTGCCGGCGGCCTTGCCTTGCCATTGGTGGCGTTCATCTTTCTCTCGTTCCTCGCACCGCTCGGCAACTTGCTCACGCGCAGCGTGCATGAGCCTGTGGTTGCGGATGCCTTGCCGGAAACGCTGCGGGTACTCGAGGGGAAGTGGAGCGGCGGCTTGCCGCCGGACGCAGCGTTCGACGCGATAGCTCGCGAACTGCCGGCGGCACGAGAGACGCGGCAGATTGGGCCGACGGCGACCCGTGTCAACCGTCGCGAGAGCGGCATGCGAAGCGTGATCGTCAAAACGGCACGCCGGGTTGCTCGGTTCCAGTCGCGGGCGGCGGCAGGAGAGCCCTGGCGGCTGCTGCTGCCCGAAATCGACGAGGCGTGGGAGCGGCCGGAATCCTGGCAGGCGATACGCGCCGCCGGTGAGCGGTTTACAGACCGCCACTACCTCAACGCGGTTGACTTGGATCGAGACGCGAATGGAGACGTGGTGCGCCAGCCACCGGAACGGCGCATCTATGTCTCTCTCTTCCTCCGAACTCTCGTCGTGAGCCTAGGCGTGACTGTGCTGTGCCTGCTCATCGGCTATCCCCTCGCGCACCTCATCGCCAATGCGTCCGCGAGCACGTCGCGGATGCTGTTGCTGCTGGTGTTGGTGCCCTTTTGGACCTCGCTGCTCGTGCGCACCACCGCCTGGATCGTGCTGCTGCAACAACAGGGCGCGGTGAACGACCTGCTGGTTTGGATGGGTATCGTGCCCGACGACGCCCGCCTATCGATGATCTACAACATGACGGGCACCTTCGTCGCCATGACGCACGTTCTGCTGCCATTCATGGTGCTGCCGCTCTACTCGGTGATGCGCTCGATTCCCAAGGTGCACATGGACGCGGCGGCATCGCTCGGCGCCAACCCGACCCAGGCATTCCTTCGCGTGTACTGGCCGCAATCGCTGCCGGGCGTTGCAGCTGGCTCGCTGTTGGTGTTCATCCTCTCCATCGGCTACTACATCACCCCAGCGCTGGTGGGCGGCCAGAGCGGGCAGCTCATCTCCAACATGATCGCCCACCACATGCAGACCTCGCTCAACTGGGGGCTTGCGGCGGCTCTCGGTGGCGTGCTGCTGCTGGCGGTGCTGGCGCTCTATCTCATCTACGACCGCCTGGTCGGCATCGACAAGCTGAGGCTTGGCTGAAGGTGGAACACTCGGTTCGGCTTCCGTTGGCTCGTCGGCTGGGCCGGCGCACCTATCTGACGCTTTGCGGCGCCGGGTTCGCATTCCTGATCGCGCCCATCCTCGTCATCGTGCCGCTGAGCTTCAACGCGGAGCCTTACTTCACGTTCACGGAAGGGATGCTGCGGCTCGACCCGGAAGCGTGGTCGCTGCGCTGGTACGAAGCCATCCTCGCCCCGGAGAACGGTTGGGGTGCAGCGCTCGCCAACAGCCTCCTCATCGGCGTCGCAGCGACGGTCATCGCCACGGTCCTAGGCACCACCGCGGCCCTCGGCCTCGCCAGCGACGCCATGCCCTTCCGTCGTCTGGCAATGGGATTGCTGCTGTCGCCCATGGTCACGCCCATCATCATCGTGGGCGTTGGCGCATTCTTCTTCTACTCCAGCCTAGGCCTTGCCCAAACCCACTTGGGCCTCATTCTTGCCCACGCCGCGTTGGGCGCACCGTTCGTTGTCATCACGGTAACCGCGACACTGGCCGGCTTTGACCGCACCTTGCTCCGCGCCGCCGCAAGCCTCGGCGCAGGCCCCTTCACCGCCTTCCGCCGCGTGCAACTCCCCTTGATCGCCCCTGGGGTCGCTTCGGGGGCCCTGTTCGCCTTCGCCGCCTCCTTCGACGAAGTGGTTATCGTCCTGTTCATGGGCGGCCTGGAGCAACGCACCATCCCCCGGCAAATATGGTCTGGGATCCGCGAACAGATCAGCCCGACATTGCTGGCGGTCGCAACGTTCCTAATTGTGTTCGCCCTGTTGGTGCTCGTAACGGTCGAGTGGCTCCGCCGCCGAAGTGAGTGACCGGCGATTGGCTTCGGGGGGAGGCAAATCCAAACGGGAACAAGCGCCTCGCCCTTGCTACGCACAAGGACGCGGACTCGATCATCGAGTCGCGTTGAGCGTACTTACATGACCTTCGTTGGAGTAGCTCAGAATCTTGGCGTCGGCCGTGACGAGGGTTGCCGACCGGTTCCGTGCAGTGGCGATCAGGAAACGGTCCGCTGGATCGGCATGGGCATTGCCTGGTAGTCGGACGCTGTCGACGGCTACGGTTGCGTCGATTGGACACAACTCGATGCCCGGCCAGTCGAGGGCGGTGTTGATGAAGTCGCGGACGTCTGTCGCGAGCTCCAATCGTCCTTTGTCCACAAGAAGGGCGATTTCCCACGGCGTGATTGCGGAAATGCCGACGCTTCGTGCTTGTCGTTCTTCCTCGATTCGTGCCCGTGCGTGGCTACCGAGCCGAGCCGAATCTCCCAAAGCCCAGAGCAGCACATGCGTGTCAAGGATGATCACTGATGGGCCGACCAATCCGAGACAGGCGCAGCTGGCTCGAACGGGTCGTCGTACCGGATGATCGTGTCGCGCAAGGCGCCGATGAAGGACGGCCCCATGTCCTTTGCGGCCTCATGCAACTCCGACTCGAAGCCAACACCTAGAATCCATCCTTCCTCCTCGACTTGCTCGCGCTGCTCCGATTCAAGCCGGGGCGAGCCCCCGAATAGGGGAGTGAGGCCACCTGCCGCATCCAGTGTGGCAAAGGCTCGAGCGTTGACGCGTACTTGGGCGCAGTCGACGACCTCTCCCTTGCGCATCTGTGTCTTTACCGCGTCCCGAAGCAGGGACGGATACACCTCTGCGAATACAATCGGCTTGTCAGGGAGTGCCAGCCCCCCTTCAAATGGCCAGACTGCGACTTGTCCGCGAAGTGCTCGTGCGTTTCTAAGCTGCTGGAGGGCCGGAAGTCCGAGCAATGTCTGCGACCCGACTGAACCGGAATAGTGAAGCTGCCAGACCGTCTTCGCACCCGTGGCGTGCCTTTCGGTAATGCGCCGTGGTGGCGGGTGCTCGCGGTCATTGGCATGCGTCGACACTTCCGGGTAGTCCCACTTCTCAGGGCGTCCCCAGCATGGACCTTCGCCGGGGTAGATTCGGTTGATTTCCGTTGCTATCGCGAAGCGATTGTTGTGGTTTCGTTCGTCGTCCTTGATGCGATCGGCAAGCCATTGCCAAAGAGCAAGCGCGTTCGCATGCCCAGTCAGATCGCGAGCTACGCCTTTGGGATAGCCAAAGGGGAAGTCAAAACCCACCAGAACACGTCGCCCCGCCTTGCGTTCTGTTGCCACCAACTCCGCAAGGCCGGTGATGGCGTCGTGGCGCGTCCTTGCGTACGTCTGTGGTTCGTCGACGACGCCGTCACGCGCGACGGCCCACCAAATTGAGTCTGGGGCCCCCTTCACAGGACCCGGTTTCGACCTCGCTGACCAATCCACAACGATGTGTGTATCGAACAAGGGCATGTCACGCTCGCAGCAGGCCGTGGCGGAAGCTTAACGGATGTTTGAACGGGCGGCTGAAGGAGGGTGGCTGTGGCCTCCGAACGAGACCGCGCGGTGTCGCTTGATCGAATTCCGCGTTGGTTGCACGCTTGTCCACATGGGATCGCTCCGGCAACCCCTTGACGCCCTGTAGAGTGCGAGGCTAGCTGTCCGACATCGTGGAAGGACGTGCGTTGTGGGTGCTAGGTCGTCGGGTTCGTGGCTGAGGGAACAAGGAGTGGAGCGCTTGACCGGGCTCGGTGAGGGGACACGGGCGTGAACCGGATGATCGCTTGGTTTGCCACGAATCACGTGGCAGCCAATTTGGTGATGGGGTTCTCCGTGCTCGCCGGTCTTGCGGCGATGACGCGGATTCCGGTTCAGATCTATCCGGACGTGGACTTCCCGTTCATCGTCATCACCGTGCCCTATCTCGGCGCAGCGCCGGAGGAGGTGGCGTCCGGGGTTTGCGATCGCATCGAGGAGCGGGTGGAGGGCATTGCCGGCATCAAGGAGATGGTCACGATCGCCGACGAAGGCGTTTGCGTCGTGAATCTGACCCTGTTCCTCGAAGTGGATGCAACCGGCGTGTTGAACGAGGTGGAGTCCACCGTCAGCGCCATCGATACGTTCCCGCGGGAAACCGAGAAGCCTGTCATCCTGCTGCCGGATTACTCCAGCATCGTCATGGAAATCGCCGTCACCGGGCCTGAGGATGAACGCGCCCTCAAGGAAATCGGCCGCCGGGTGCGGGACGATATCAAGGCGCTTGCGGGGATCACCCAAGTGGCACTCGCGAACAGCCGCCCATACGAGATTTCGGTCGAGATTGCGGAGCATTCGCTGCTGCGCAACAACCTCACCTTCGACCAGGTAGCCCGAGCGCTGCGCCACGGTTCGGCCGATCTGCCCGGCGGCGCCGTCAAGACGGACGCAGGAGAGGTACTGCTGCGGACCCGTGGCCAGGCATATTGGGGCGAAGAACTCGAGCGCCTTGTTGTCACCGCCGGCAGCGACGGCACGCGCGTGCTGCTTCGCGACGTGGCCCAGGTTGTGGACGGCTTCGAGGACACGAGCCAAGGCCTAACCTTCAACGGCAAGCCCGCCGCCTTGGTGCAGGTGTCGAAGGTGGGCGACCAGAACATCCAGGAAGTCAGCGAGACCGTGCGCCGCTACCTCGCTGAGGCTCCGTCGCGCTACCCGAACGGGGTGGAGCTGACGCTCTGGAAGGACGAATCGGTCATGCTCACGGACCGTCTGGGCGCGCTCATCGACAGCGGCCTGCAGGGACTGCTCATGGTGCTCGTGGTGTTGGCGCTGTTTTTGCGTCCGCACCTTGCGCTCTGGGTCGGCGCTGGCATCCCCATCGCGTTTCTCGGGGGCGTCTTTCTCATCTACTGGTTTGGCTATGCCATTGACGCCGTTTCCGTGGTCGGCTTCATCGTTGCCCTCGGCCTCTTGGTGGACGATGCGGTGGTGGTGGGCGAGGCGGTCTATGTGTCGCAACAAGGGGGCCGCGGGCAGCTCGCCGGTGCCATCGAAGGTGCCCAGCAGGTGCTGATGCCGGTGACGTTCGGCGTGTTGACGACGATTGCCGCGTTCGTGCCGCTGCTGCTGGCCGCCGGCCTCATCGGCCAGCTCATGTCGGTGACCGCCGCCACCGTCATCTGCTGCCTCGTGTTCTCGCTGGTGGAGTGTCAGGCCGTGCTGCCGGCGCATCTTGGGCATCGCAGCGCGCGGGTGCCGCTTGGCGAGTTTGGGCTCACGTTCCTGCTGGTGGTGGTCATCGCGGCGTTCGCGGTGGCGCCGGACGCCCGCACCGGCACGGGTCTCGCCGTCGCTGCCGCCACCGCGGTGTGGGTCGCGCACCGGATGGGGGGCCTCAGTCGTCTTGGGGTCGCCTTCGCCAGCTTGCAGACTCGGTTCGAGTCGGGACTGGCGTGGTTCATCGACGTGCCGCTCCGGCGCGCGGTGGAGGCCGCCTTGCGAGCGCGACAGACAACCCTTGCGTTGGCAGTCGTGGCCTTGATTTCGGCCGGTGCAATCTTGTCGTCGGGACACCTGCCGTTCTCGCCGTCGATGGATGTGGAAACGGATCGGGTAGTGGCGAGCCTGACGTTGCCGCTCGGCGTCAACGAGGAGGAGACCGCACACGTCATTTCCCGACTGACGGCGGCGGCACGGCAGGTGCAGGAAGAACTCGCGCTGGAGTTCGGGGACCATCCGCCCGTTCAACACATTCTGGTCGCGTCCGGATCGCAGCCTTCGTTCAACGAGAACTTCAGCGGGACGATCAAGCCGCGCGGATCGCATCTGGCGGAGGTGTCGCTGCAACTGTCGCCGAGCGAGACCCGCGACATTTCGACCCAGGCGATCGCCGAGCGGTGGCGGGCGGCCACCGGTGCCATCGCAGATGGCGAACTGCGTTTCAGCACGGCCCTTGCC
>VXPR01000004.1 GCA_009839405.1 Gammaproteobacteria bacterium | reverse complement strand
CGGCTGGACCGATGGCTTGCCGGTGCTGCCTCCCACGCAGGAACGATGCGAGGCGATGCTCGCCGGGCGCGACCCGGAGGAAGTTGCCGCCATCGTCGAGCCGCGCCTTGGCCGTGCGACTCTGGGCAAGATCGCCGCCAACGCCGTGATGGCCGGCTGCGAGCCAAGCCACTTTCCCGTCGTGCTGGCGGCGGTGCGGGCCATGTGCGCGCCGGAGTTCAATCTCAAGGCGATTCAATCCACGACGCATCCCTGCACCGTCGCTTGTCTGGTGGGCGGCCCCATCGCCCGCGAAATCGACATGAACGGCGCCTACAACGCCCTTGGTCAAGGCAATCGTGCCAACGCCGCCATCGGGCGTGCCTTGCGCCTGATCCTCGTCAACATCGGCGGCGCGTCGCCCGGTGTGCTTGATCGTTCGACGATGGGCTCGCCAGCCAAGTACGCCTTCTGCTTTGCGGAAAACACCGAAGCGAGTCCGTGGCCTTCGCATCATGAGGAGCTGGGCCTCGACCCCGCCGCCAGTCACGTGACCGTATTTGGCGTGGAGGGTCCGCACAACGTCAACGACCACTACGGCCGCGACGCCGAGGAGATCCTCCTCACAGTGGCCGGTACGCTGGCGTCGCCAGGCGCCAACAACTTCTATCTCGAAGGTCAGCCGGTGGTGGTGTTGGGGCCGGAGCACGCAGAAGTGATCGCGGCGGGGGGCTTCACCAAGGCCAAGGTGCGCGAATTCCTGAGCGAACGCGCCATCGTTCCCCGCGCCGTGGTTTCCGACGCGATGATCGACGTGCTCGCCGAACGCCTGCCGCACCACCTGCTCGGCGAACGGGGGCGCGATGGCGTGCGCTTCATCACCGAACCGAACGACTTGATCGTGCTGGTGGCGGGCGGCGCCGGCAGGCATTCGGCAATCCTGCCGACATTCGGCCATTCGACGCGGGCGGTGACACGGCAGGTTGTTTAGTGTGGCGTTCCAAATGGCCGGTTTCCCCTACGGAGAACAGCGAGGACGCTTTCCAAGCATGTGACATGACGCATGGCTGACACGGTGGATGCGGCCACTCGCTCGCGCATCATGGCGAGCATCCGCGGCAAGGACACGAAGCCGGAGATGGTGCTTCGCAAGAGCCTTCACGCGCGCGGCTTTCGCTATCGCCTGCACGGCAAGGGTCTTCCGGGCAAGCCGGACATGGTTTTCCGTCGCTTCAACGCCGTCTGCTTCGTGCACGGCTGCTTCTGGCACCACCACGAAGGCTGCCGCTTTGCCACCACTCCAGCCACCCGCCCCGACTATTGGCTCAGCAAGTTCAAAGGCAACCAGGCCCGCGACAAGGCCGCCGTAGCAGACCTGGAAGAATCCGGCTGGCGCGTCGCCATCGTCTGGGAATGCGACCTCAAGGGCCAAAGCGCCACAACCACCGCTGAACGCGTGGCGCGATGGCTGGAAAGCGAGGAGAGCACCTTCCACTCGGACGACGGGTTCGTGCTGAGGCCCCCTGAAGCCCGAGAGGACGCTTGACTTACCCCGGTAATGGGCCGACGATTTGCGCCATAGAACGCATCGAGGACGAACCAGTGGAGCCGATTGAGTCCAAGATCTCGTCGCAGGGCCAGGTGTCCATCCCTGCGCCGGTCCGGTCGAAGTTGGGACTAGCGCCCGGGTCCACGGTGCAGTGGTGTGTGCAAGGGGAGCGGGTCTTCGTGCGCCGAGCCACTAGGTACACCTCGCAGGACATTCACGATGCCTTGTTCCCGACACCGCCGGAGCCCCTCACCGTGGAGGAGTTGAAGGAAGCCATCGGCCGCCACCTGCGCGAGAAACATGCGCGCCGTTGACACCAGCGTCTTGGTTCGGCTTCTCATTCGCGACGACGCCGACCAGGTGATGCGGGCCGAAGCCTTCGTCGAAGCGGGCGCGTGGGTGTCCCACTTGGTCCTCGCCGAAGCGGTCTGGGTGCTCGGCTCCGCGTACGGCATGGATCGGGGCCGCATAGGAACCTTGGTCGAAATGCTCCTCGCGCATGGTCGTTTGGTGATCCAAGACCCCGATGTAGTGCGCGCTGCTTTGGACGACTTCCGCGCTCGCCGGTCCATCGGGTTTGCCGACTGCTTGATCGTGCGCATCGCACGGAAAGCGGGGCATCGTCCAACGGGCACGCTTGACAGGGCAATGTCCCGGCTTCCAGATGCGATTGCGCTCTAGCGCCTGAACAAAAACGTGCCCTCGGAGGGAAGGCAGAATGCCCTCCCTCCGAGGGCGGGTTCGCGGCGGTTTGGGCAAGCCCGCACCGGCGACCACATGGTCGCCCCTACGGGGCGCGATGGTGGGATTCGCTACAATTGCGGCATGACGATTCCGCGCAAAGCCGATTCCGCTCGTGACGCCTAGCGTTTTCATTGATGGGCAGGCTGGAACCACCGGCCTAGAGATCGCCGCTCGGTTGGCTGGACGGCGGGATCTGGATGTGCTCGCGATAGAGGACGAGTGGCGCAAGGACGACTCGCGGCGACGGGAGTTGATGCGGCAGGCGGACGTGGTGGTGCTTTGCTTGCCGGACGATGCAGCGCGGCAAGCGGTGGAACTGGCGCCCGAGACTCGGTTTTTGGATGCGAGCACGGCGCATCGCGTGGCAGGGGATTGGGTTTACGGGTTGCCGGAGCTTGCGGCGGAACAGCGGGAGCGCATTTGCAATGCTCGGCGCGTGAGCAATCCTGGGTGCTACCCGACGGGGTTCATTCTTGCGGTGCGGCCATTGATCGAGTCTGGGCTGCTGGCGGCGACGACGCCGCTCAAGGTGAATGCGATTTCAGGGTACTCCGGCGGGGGCAAGAGCCTGATCGCCAGCTATCGTGGCTGTGATTCCGAGGCCATGCGCGTGCGTCCCTACGGGCTTGCGCTGCGGCACAAGCACGTGCCGGAAATGCGCCGCCATTCTCTGACGGATTCGGCGCCGGTGTTCGTCCCCACGGTTGGCCATTTCCATCAGGGGATGCTGGTGCAGGTGCCGCTCTGTGCCAGGGAGCTTGGCGGTGCTGGAGCCGCCGAGGTGCACGAAGTGCTTCGGGCGAGATATGCCGGAGAGCCCTTCATCCACGTTCACGATTGCCCGGTGCCGGACGCTGCGCTCGACGCCGGCTTCCTCTCCGCCACCGACCGCAACGGCAGCAACGATCTCGATCTGTTCGTATTCGGCCACGACGACCAAGTGTTGCTGGTGGCGAGATACGACAATCTCGGCAAGGGGGCATCCGGCGCTGCGGTGCAGAACCTCAACCTGATGCTGGGCTTGCCGGAAGCCACGGGCGTGCACCTGTCCCGCGAGCCGGCCTTGGAAGCCTCGTGATGCCCGTCGAGGAACTCGAGCGCCAATACGCGGCGCTGCAAGGTGCCAATCTCAAGCTCGATCTCACGCGCGGCAAGCCAGCGGCGGCGCAGCTAGACCTTTCCGACGAGCTCGACGGCATCCTGAACGGCGACTTCACTGCCGAGGACGGCACGGATGTGCGCAACTACGGCAACCTGCGCGGCATTCCCGAGGCGCGGCAACTCGGTGCCGAGCTCCTGGACGTAGCGCCCGAGGATGTAATGGCCGGCGGCAACGCGAGCCTAACGCTCATGTTCTATGTGCTCGACGCGGCCATGCACTATGGCATCTTGCATAGGCCGTGGCGTGACGCCGGCCCGGCGAAGGCGATCTGCCCGGTGCCAGGCTACGACCGTCACTTCACGTTGACCGATTCGTTCGGCATCGCGCCCGTCACGGTGCCGATCGGGGTCGAAGGCCCGGACATGGATGCCGTCGAGCGGCTCGTGCAGGATGACCCCACCGTCCGCTGCATCTGGTGCGTGCCGAAGCACTCCAACCCCACGGGCTGCACCTATTCGCCCGAAGTGGTCGAACGCATCGCCCATCTGCCCAAGCTCGCAGCGCCCGGCTTTCTGGTGCTTTGGGACAACGCCTATGCCGTGCACGACTTCGAGTCGCCGCCGGTGGAACTGACGCCGATCCTGCCCCTTGCGAGGGCCGTTGGAACCGCAGACGCCATCGCCATGTTCGCGTCCACGTCGAAGATCACCCACGCCGGCAGCGGCGTCGCCTTCCTCGGCGGCGGGGCGGGGCTGCTCGACGCCTTGGAGCGCCGCTTCTCGGCCTTCATGATCGGGCCAGACAAGGTGAACCAACTGCGCCACGCGCGCTTGCTGAGCGGTCGCCTGGCGGAGCACATGCACTGCCATGCGGAGTCCGTGCGGCCCAAGTTCGAGGCGGTGCAGGAGGGGTTGGAACAGGGCCTAGGCGGCACCGGTCTTGCCACTTGGACCCGGCCTCGAGGCGGCTACTTCGTCTCGCTCAACACCGAGCCCGGTCTCGCCAAGGAGGTCGTGGCACTTGCCGCCGATGCCGGGGTCGTGCTGACGCCGGCCGGGGCGACGTTCCCGGGCGGCAAAGACCCGGAAGACCGCAACATTCGCATTGCCCCCACCTTCGCAACCCTTGACGAAGTGGTGGCAGCCATAGATGTGCTCGCCCTATGCATACGGCTTGCATCCGCACGAAAGTCCACGGAGGCAGCGTGAGCGAACCGACCCCCGAAGCGAGCCCGGAAGCGATCGTCAACTTCCACCATCTGGCGTTGCCCCATACCGTCATGGATGCGATCGATGACCTCGGCTTCACCGACTGCACGCCCATTCAGAGCGAAGTGCTGCCGTTCAGCCTTGCCGACTACGACGTAACCGGACAAGCCCAGACCGGCACCGGCAAGACCGCAGCCTTTCTGATCACCATCCTCGCGCGTCAGATCGAGCACCCTCTCGCACGCCCCAATCCACCCGGATTCGCCCGTTCACTGGTGCTGGCACCAACGCGGGAACTGGCGCTGCAGATCGAAGCAGATGCCCGAGATCTCGCCCGCTACACGGATGCCGTCATCGGCGTCGCCGTGGGCGGCATCGACTTCGAGAAGCAGCAAACGCAGCTCCGGCGCTGGCCCATCGACATCCTCGTCGCCACCCCCGGGCGCCTCTTGGACTTCGTCCGGCGACGGTCGGTGGACTTAAGCCGTGTGGAGGTGCTGGTGATCGACGAGGCGGACCGAATGCTCGACATGGGCTTCATCCCGGACGTGCGACGAATCGTCTATCAGACGCCGAAGAAACGCTCCCGACAGACGCTCTTTTTCAGCGCCACGTTCAATGCCGACGTGATGAATCTGGCGCAGCAGTGGACGCTGGAGCCAGAGCACGTCGCCATCGAGCCGGAGTCGGTGGCCGTGGACACCGTCGATCAGCGCTTTTGGCTGATGGACGCGAGCAACAAGCGCGACATCCTGCTGCGCTTCGTGCAGGGCGAGCAACCGGACCACACCCTGGTGTTCGTAAACCGGCGCGATCAGGTTCACAATCTGGTGCGTGACCTGCGCCGCCGCGGCGTGGACTGCGAAGCGCTGGCGGGCGACATTCCGCAGCGCAAGCGCATCGCGACGCTAAACCGCTTCAAGGAGGGGCACACCAACCTCCTGGTGGCGACGGACGTGGCTGGGCGGGGCATCCACGTGGAAGGAATCAGCCACGTGGTGAACTATCAGTTGCCCGAGGAGGCGGAGGACTATGTGCACCGCATCGGCCGCACGGGCCGCGCCGGCGCCTCCGGAGTCGCCATCAGTTTCGTTTCGGAAGACGACGCCTTCAATCTGCCTGCCATTGAAGAGTTCTTGGGGCACCAGGTGGAATGCACACAACCAGAGTTTGGTGCGGAAGCGGAATGACGTGGTGTCTGCTGCACTTTGGGAGCCATCGGAGGGAGGGCGTCCCGCCAAAAGGTGCAGTAGAAGTCAAAGTGAGACACTACCCGGGTTGAGCGCCGCTTGAGGGAGGCCAGCAGCCATGAGTGAAACGACCCCCGTCGGCATCGTTCAGATGTGCGCCACCTCGGATGTCGAGGCGAATCTCGCAAGCGCCCTGGGGCTCGCGCGGGAAGCTGCCGAGGCTGGCGCGAAGATGGTGTTCTTGCCGGAGGCCTTCGCCTACATCGGCAGCGAACGCGAACGTCGCCAATGGCTAGAACCGCTGCCGAAAGGCGGCCCAATTCTGGCCCGCTGCCAGGCCCTGGCGCGGGATTGCGCGGTGCATCTCGTTTTCGGCGGCTTCCACGAACGAGCTGCCGATGGGCGCGCCCACAATACCTGTGTGCACCTTGGGCCAGACGGCGAGATCGCGGCGCTGTATCGCAAGATTCATCTGTTCGATGTGGACTTGGCGGACGGCACACGCCTGCTCGAATCGCGCGGCACGGCCCCTGGCGATCGCGCCGTAGTCACTCGGGCGCCCTTCGGCGCCCTCGGTCTCACGGTCTGCTACGACATCCGCTTCCCGGCGCTGTATCAACGCCTCGCCGACATGGGCGCGATCGCCCTCACCGCGCCGAGCGCGTTCACCCGCACCACCGGCCGCGACCATTGGGAAGTGCTCATGCGGGCACGCGCCATCGAAACCCAGTGCTACATGATCGCCCCGGCGCAGCATGGCGACCACGGCCATCGGGGGCGCCAGTCTTGGGGCCACGGCCTGATCGTGGACCCTTGGGGCGACGTGATCGCCTCGTGCGATGGCGGCGACGGCTTTGCGGTGGCGGATGTGGACCCCACGCGGGTGACCGAAGTGCGGGGGCAGTTGCCAAGCCTTGCCAATCGCCGTGCCTTCTCCTGAAGGCGCGTCCCTGTAGCGGTGCCCGCGTCGTCCGGTCCAATCTCGGCCAGCAATCCCCTGCTGATGCTCGCCGCCTTTGTGGTGGTGGTGGCTGGCATCAAGGCTGCCGAAGAGTTGATGGTGCCGTTTCTGTTGGCGGCGTTCCTTGCCACCATCGCCGCCACCCCCGTGTTCTGGATGGCACGGCACCGGGTTCCTGTGGGCCTCGCCATCGCCGGCGTGGTGGCGGCGTTGATTGCCGTTCTGCTGGGCGTGGGGGCGGTGGTGGCAAGCAGTGTGGACGACTTTCGCGAGCAGATGCCGTTCTATGCGGAACGGTTGAATACCCTGGTGGCGAGCGGTACGGCGCTCGCCCTACGGCTTGGGTTTGACTTCTCGCAGGTCTCGGCCTTGGACGGTCTCGATCCGTCTGGCGCATTCACGCTGGCGGGCAATGTGCTGGCGGGGTTCGGCAACGTGCTCTCGAACGGCTTCCTCATCCTGCTGACGGTGATCTTCATTCTCGGCGAAGCATCTAGTTTCCCGGCCAAGCTCAAGGCCGTGCTGAAGGTGCCAGAGCGAGACCTGCCGCACTTCCGCCGCTTTGCCGAGAACGTGAACCGCTACATCGCCATCAAGACGGCGATCAGTGCCGCCACGGGAATCGTCGTTTGGGTGGCCATGTGGGTCATCGGCGTCGACTTTCCGGCACTCTGGGGGCTCCTCGCGTTTCTGCTGAATTACGTGCCCACCATCGGCAGTCTCATCGCCGCCGCGCCGCCCGTGCTGCTGGCACTGGTGCAGCTCGGGGCGTGGCACGCGGCGGCGGTGGCGGCGGTGTTTGCGATCACCAATGTCGGCTTCGGCAACGTCGTCGAGCCGCGCTTCATGGGACGCGGGCTTGGGCTCTCGACGCTGGTGGTGTTCCTGTCGTTGGTGTTCTGGGGCTGGATGCTAGGGCCGGTGGGCATGTTGCTGTCGGTGCCCCTGACGATGACCTTGAAGATCGCGCTGGAAGCAAATCCAAGCACGAATTGGCTTGCGCTTCTGCTTGGGCCGGCGACGGCGGCGGCTCGTGATGCTCCGTCCGAGGAGACGACGCCGTGAGTTTCGAGCGGGCGAACATCGAGCGCATGACCGGCTACGGCTATGGCGAGCAGCCGGACGACGCCAAGGTCATCAAGCTCAACACCAACGAGAATCCGTATCCGCCCTCCCCGGCAGTGGCACGTGCATTGGCGGCGGTGGACATCGCCTTGCTGCGCCGTTATCCGCCCGCCACGGCATTGGGCTTCCGCCGTCTTGCGGCGGCGCGCTTTGGATTGCAGCCGGACCAGGTGGTCGCGACCAACGGCGGCGACGAGGCTCTGCGGCTGGCGCTGACGACCTTCGTGGACCCCGGCGCGGCCTTCGGCATGGCATCGCCGAGCTACTCCCTCTATCCAGTGCTGGCGTCGATTCAGGATTGCCGGCTGGTGGCCGTGGAACTTGGCGACGGCTGGCTGCCACCGGCGGACTTGGCTGCGCGACTCAATGCCGAGGACGTTCGGCTAACGTGTCTCGTAAACCCTCATGCTCCTTCCGGCGCGCTACTCGATGCCCAGGCTATTGCCGCGTTGGCCGAGAGTCTCAGCGGGGTCTTGCTCGTGGACGAGGCGTATGTGGACTTCGTGGACCCTGGCTTGGCCCACGACCTAACGCGACTCGTCCATCGCTTTGACAACCTCCTGCTGCTGAGATCGCTGTCGAAGGGATATTCGCTCGCAGGTGTGCGCTTCGGCTTCCTGCTCGGCAGCGCGGGGCTGATCGAGCCGATCCGGGACAAGACCCGCGACAGCTACAACGTCAGCGTGCTGGCGCAGGCGGCGGCGGAAGCGGCGTTCGCCGATCGTAAACATGCCGAGGCGTCGTGGGCGGCGGTGCGGCGAGAGCGGCAGCGGTTGCGCGAGCGGCTGTTGGCGGCCGGATTCGACACTCCCGCCTCCGAGGCAAACTTCCTGCTGGCGGCCCCGCCAACCGACGCACCACCGGCCCCGGCCATCTACGCCGCATTGAAGCGCCGCGGCATTCTCGTGCGGCACTTCGACGCGCCGCGCCTGGCGGGTAGGCTGCGCATCACCGTTGGCACACCGGAGGAGAACGACTCCCTGCTCGGCGCGCTTGGCGAAATCCTTCGGCCTGGGAGTGAACGATGTTGATCACCCGAAAGGAAATGATGCAGATGCCGGAGCGACGGCGCGTGCATCCGTTCAACAACAACGGCGTGCGTCATTCACGCGCCATATCCGACGCCACCGGCTTGACCCGCATCGGCATCCATCTGGTGCGGCTGGAACCAGGGCGCGACAGCACCACCTTTCACTACCACGATCAGGACGAGGAGTTCCTCTACGTGGTCTCCGGCCGAGGCATTGCTGAAATCGGCGACGAGACCTTCGAGGTGGGGCCTGGCGACTTCATGGGCTTCACTGCGCCGTCACCGGCGCACATGCTGCGCAACCCGTTCGAGGAGGACCTCGTGTACCTGATGGGCGGCGAGCGCAACATTGCCGACGTGGTGCACTACCCCCGCATCGGCCGCACCCTCGTCAAGAGCAACGGCGAACGCGTCTGGCTGCACGACGCCGACGGACACCGCTGAAGGCAGCAGGTCAGCAGCGAAGGACCCACGCACGAGTATCATTCCGGCCATGCGCTATGTGTCCACCCGTGGCGGCACCACGCCGATGGCTTTCTCCGACGCGGTGATGACGGGGCTGGCGGCCGACGGGGGATTGCTCATGCCGGAGTCCCTGCCGGACATCAGTGCCCGGCTCGACGACTGGCGCGGCCGTTCCTTCGTGGAAACCGCCGGGGCCGTGTTCCGGCTCTACGTGGACGACATCCCGGACGACGCGCTCGATGCCCTCCTCGCCGAGGCATTCGCAACCTTCGACCATCCGGACGTCATTCCCTTGGTCGAGGTGGGCGACGTTCGGGTGCTGGAGCTGTTCCACGGCCCCACCCTCGCCTTCAAGGACGTTGCCCTGCAGGTGCTAGGACGTCTCTTCGAGCACATCCTCGCGCGGCGTGGCGGCGACCTCAACATCGTCGGCGCCACCAGCGGCGACACCGGCAGCGCGGCCATCGCCGCAGTGGCGGGGCGTGCCCACATGGCCATCTTCGTCATGTTCCCGGACGGCCGCACGAGCCCCTTGCAGGAACTGCAGATGACGGCGGCGGCTGACGCGAACGTCCACTGCCTCGCCGTGGAAGGCAGCTTCGATGACTGCCAGCGAATGCTGAAGGCGGCGTTCGCAGACCAGGACTTCAAGGCTCGCCACCGCTTGGGTGCGGTCAATTCCGTCAACTGGGCCCGCGTTCTGGCGCAGATCAGCTACTACGTGCACGTCAGCGTCAACGCCGACCGGCCGTGTACCGTAGCCGTGCCCACCGGCAACTTCGGCAACATCCTCGCCGGCATCGTGGCGCGGGAGATGGGCGCTCCCATCGAGCAATTGATCCTCGCCACCAACGAAAACGACATTTTGGCGCGCTTCTTCGACACCGGCGTCTATGCCCGCGGCGCAGTACACCAGACGTTGAGCCCGAGCATGGACATCCAGGTGGCCAGCAACCTCGAGCGCTACCTGTTCCTGCGCTTCGGTCGCGACCCAGAGCGTGTGCGCGCCTTCATGTCGGCCTTCTCGGAGCACGGTCACGCCAAGATCGGCGGCAGCCGCAAGGGCGAGAACCGCGTGGACGAGGCCATCACACCCGTTCGAGTCGATGCCCAAGAAACCCTCGACGCCATCGCCGAGACACACGCCAGCCACGGCTACCTGTTGGACCCGCACCCCGCGGTAGGCGTCGGCCGCAACCTTGTTGGTGACCACCTGGGGCAGCGCGG
>VXPR01000499.1 GCA_009839405.1 Gammaproteobacteria bacterium | reverse complement strand
ACGCGGCGCGGGTTCACGATGCTCGACTGGTGCAGTGGCTGGAGGCGAGTTCGCCGGACGAAGGGCTGGTTCGCGTGGATCCCGACACCACGATGAGCTCCGGCTCGCTTGGGGCTGCGCTCGCTTGCATCGGCGCGGCGACGGCGGCCGTGGATTGGGTTCTTGCAGGTGAGGAGCCAACCGGTCGCCGGGCGTTCTGCGCGATTCGGCCACCTGGGCATCATGCCGAGGAGGCTGCGGCAATGGGCTTTTGCCTCTTCAACACCGTCGCCATCGCCGCCGATCTGGCACTCGCTCGCGCGGATGTGGAGCGGCTGGCGATCCTCGACTTCGATGTCCACCACGGCAACGGCACGGTGGACGTCTTCCGCGACCGCCCCGAGGTTCTAGTCTGTTCGACCTTTCAGTTCCCCCACTATCCCGGTCGCGGCCACGACGTGCTCCGGCCCAATCTCGTGCATTCGCCGCTGCCACCCGGCAGCACCGGCAGCGACTTTCGGCGTGCAGTGGAAAGGGACTGGGCGCCGGCCCTGCGCGCGCACCGGCCCGACCTGATTCTGGTATCCGCCGGCTTCGATGCCCACGAGGCAGACCCCCTCGGCGACCTGCGCCTCAGCGAAGACGATTTCGACTGGGTGACGCGATTCATCGTCGATGCAGCCGAGCAAAGCGCCCAAGGCCGGGTGGTGTCTGCCTTGGAAGGCGGCTACGACCTACCTGCCCTTGCCGCCTCCGTGGCAACGCACCTCACCGCCCTCCGCTAAGAGCCGGCGCAAACTTCGCCTCGCGAGGGTCGGCGTCCTGCGGCCCTCAGCCTAGCTCCGCCCGGATCCGCTCGGCGTGGCTTGCGAGCACTTCCGGGTCTGCCATCTCGCGAGCGTGAAACTTCAACCCTTCGCCGTCGTAGCGCGGGACGACGTGGAAGTGGATGTGGAAGACACTCTGGCCGGCGTCGGCGCCGTTGAGCTGCAGCAGCATGATGCCGCCGGGGCTGAACGCCGCCTTCACGGCTACCGCCACCCGGCGCGTCGTGACGATGAGGGCGGAGAGTTCGTCGTCCGACAGGTCGAACACGTTCTCTGCCGGGGTGCGTGGAATGATGAGGGTGTGGCCGGGGCTTTGCGGCATCACATCCATGAAGGCGAGGCAATGCTCCTCGTCGAGCACCACATGCGCCGGCAGCTCGCCGCGCAAGATCCGGGCGAAGATGTTGCTGCTGTCGTAGGCCATGGCGTGAATCGTAACAGCCCGTTGCGGGGACCAAATGGGCGCTAGGCACCCTACCTGGCCGGCGGCTTGTAGCGCACTCTCGTTGGTTCCGCCTCGAGTCCCCTGCGCTTGCGGTCCTCCGCGTAGTCGGTGAAGTTCCCTGCAACGAACTCCACATGACTGTCGCCTTCGAAGGCCAGAATGTGGGTGGCGACGCGGTCCAGGAACCAGCGGTCGTGGGAGATGACCACCACGCTGCCGGGGAACGTGAGCAGCGCCTCCTCAAGTGCACGCATGGTCTCCACGTCGAGGTCGTTGGTGGGCTCGTCGAGCAGCAGCACATTTGCACCCTGGCGCAGTACGCGGGCGAGATGCACGCGGTTGCGCTCGCCGCCGGAGAGCTGGCCGACGAACTTCTGCTGATCGGGGCCGCGAAAGTTGAACCTGCCGACGTAGGCGCGGGAGGGGAACTCGTAGCTGCCGACGCGCAGGATGTCCTGCCCATCCGAGATTTCCTGCCACACCGTCTTGGCGTCGTCGAGCACGTCGCGGGATTGATCGACGGATGCGGTCTTCACCGTGTCGCCAAGTTCCACCGTGCCCGAATCCGGCGCTTCCCGGCCATCGAGAATGCGCAGCAGCGTGCTCTTGCCGGCACCGTTGCCGCCCACCACGCCGATGATGGCACCGGCGGGAATGGCAAAGCTCACATCCTCCATCAGCACCCGACCGCCATAGGCCTTGGCGACACCTTGCACCTCGATCACCTTGTCGCCGAGGCGCGGTCCCGGCGGGATGTAGATTTCCGCCGTTTCGCCGCGTTGTTGCACTTCCTTCGAGTTCAGCTCCTCAAACCGGGCAAGCCGCGCCCGACCTCGCGCCTGGCGTCCGCGCGGGCTCGACCGCACCCATTCGAGTTCCGCTCGCACCGCCCGCTGGCGAGCGCGCTCGGTCTGCCGTTCCACCGCCAGCCGCGCATCCCGCGCCGTGAGCCAGGCGGTGTAGTTGCCCTCGAAGGGGATGCCTCGGCCGCGATCGAGTTCCAGAATCCAGCCGGCCACGTTGTCGAGGAAGTAGCGGTCGTGAGTGACCGCGACCACCGTGCCCGGATACTCGCCGAGGAAGCGTTCGAGCCACGCCACGCTGTCGGCGTCGAGATGGTTGGTGGGTTCGTCCAAGAGCAGCATGTCGGGTTTCCCGAGCAGCAGTTCGCACAGCGCCACGCGGCGCCGTTCGCCGCCGGAGAGCGTGGCCACGTTTGCGTCCCACGGCGGCAGGCGGAGGGCGTCGGCGGCAATCTCCATGGCATGGCCCGTGTTCCAGCCGTCCACCGCCTCGATGCGATCGGTGAGCTCGCCTTGGCGCTCGATCAGGCGGTTCATCTCGTCATCGCCCAGGGGCTCGGCGAACTTTTCGGCAATGGCGTCGTATTCCGCCAACAGCTCCGTGACGCTGGCGAGGGCTCGTGCGACATTGCCGCGCACATCCAGGTCCTCGTCGAGGCGTGGCTCCTGCGGCAGAAAGCCCACCCGAATGCCCCTCTGTGCCCGCGCCGCGCCTTCGTGTTCGGAGTCGAGCCCAGCCATGATGGCGAGCAACGTGGACTTGCCCGCCCCATTCAGCCCCAACACGCCAATCTTCGCGCCGGGGAAGAACGACAGCGAGATGCCCGACAGAATCTCGCGTCCAGGAGGCACGATCTTGCCCACCCCTTGCATGGTGTAAACGAACTGCGGCATGGCATCTCCAACGTGTGAACCGCGCATTATTCACGAGTCCGGCAACCGGTCGGCGCTTGGGGAGACCGAGCTGGAAGGATGGTCTCGTCCTGCCGTGGGCTACAATTCCGCGATTGCCTCCACCCCGGCGCACGCATGCTCTGCCCGTTCTGCCGCCACCATGACACCAAGGTGATCGACTCCCGGCTGGTCGCCGATGGCGAGCAGGTGCGGCGGCGGCGTGAGTGCCAGTCCTGTGGCGAGCGCTACACCACCTTCGAGATGGCAGAACTGGTGATGCCGCGCATCATCAAGTCGAGCGGCGCAAGAGAGCCGTTCAACGAGGAAAAGCTGCGCGCCGGCATCATGCGGGCGCTGGAGAAGCGACCTGTGGCCAGCGAAGACGTCGAGACCCTCGTCAGCCGCATCAAGCACGACCTGCGCGCCACGGGCGAGCGCGACCTGCCCTCCCGCACCGTGGGCGAGCAGGTGATGGCCGGGCTCAAGGAGCTCGACGAGGTGGCCTATGTGCGCTTCGCCTCGGTCTATCGCGACTTCCAGGACCTGAGCGAATTCCAAGAGGAAATCAGGAGACTCACCACCGAGCGGGTGGAATGATCGAAGGTTCCGACCTCCTGTTTCTGCGTCGCTGCGTGGAACTCGCCAAAAAGGGGCTCTATAGCGTCACCGAGAATCCTCGCGTGGGCTGCCTCCTCGTATCCGGCGACGACGTGCTCGGTCGCGGCTGGCACCGACGCCGAGGCGAGCTCCACGCCGAAGCCGCGGCCCTCGCCAATGCTCGCGACAGCGGGCGCAACCCCGCCAACGCAACCGCCTACGTCTCCCTCGAGCCCTGCTGCCACACGGGACGCCAGCCGCCCTGCACAGCCGCGTTGATCGACGCCGGCATCAAGCGCGTGGTTGGGGCGATGACGGACCCGGACCCTCGCGTGGCCGGCGAGGGCTATGCGACATTGCGCGCCGCCGGCATCGCGGTAGAAACCGTGGAACTGGCAGAAGCGATCCGGATGAATCGCGGCTTCGTGCGTCGCATCACTACGGGCCTGCCGTTCGTGCGGATCAAGATCGGCGCCTCCATCGATGGGCGCACCGCGATGGCAAGCGGCCAAAGCCAATGGATCACCGGGCCCGACGCGCGCGCCGACGTGCAGCGCTACCGGGCGCAAAGCTGCGCCATCGTCACGGGACGAGGCACGGTGGCGTTGGACGATCCTGCGCTTACCGTGCGGGGAGAGCAATTCGCGGTGGATGGCATCATCCGTCAGCCCTTGCGCGTGGTGGCCGACACCTACGGCACCACGCCGCCTGAGGCACGCCTCTTCGCCACGGACTCGCCGGTGTATCTCGCCACCGGACGGGACGCCCCGGACCATCCGCAAGCACAAATGCTGCGTCAGGAAGCGAGCCGCGTGGAGCCCCGCCACCTGCTTCAAACCCTGGCCGAAATGGGCTGCAACGAGGTGCTCGTGGAAGCTGGCGCGACCTTCGCCGGCACGCTCCTCGAGACAAACCTCTGGGACGAAGCCGTGCTCTACCTCGCACCGAGTTGGCTCGGCGAAACCGCCCGGCCTATGGCTGCCGTGTCGTTCGACCACCTGGCTGATTCCATCGGCGGCAAGCTCGTCGCCGCTGAACCGCTCGGCACCGATGTCAAGGTCGTGCTGGCCAACGCCTCCCACACGGGGCACGCCAAAGGAACGCGCGGGTGACGGGGAAAATCAACCAACGCGCCCGGCACCGCGCCCGCCGAGCCCTTCTGCAAGCCATCTACCAATGGCAGATCAGCGGCCACAGCGCGGCGGAGATCGAGCGGCAGTTCGCCACCGGCGAGGCGTTGCGTCGCGCCGACAAGGCGTTTTTCTCGACCTGCCTTGATGCCGTGCTCACCGGTGCGGAGAAGCTCGACAAGCTCTACGAGACCTATCTCGACCGCCGCGTGGACCAACTCGACCACATCGAACGTGCCGTCCTGCGCGCCGGCGTGCTTGAACTGCGCGACCGCATCGAGGTGCCGTTCAAGGTGGTGCTGGACGAATGGGTCAGCCTCGCCAGCCAGTTCGGCGCCGAGGATGGCCACCGCTACATCAACGGCGTGCTGGACCGGGTGGCGAAGGACCTCCGCCCCGTGGAAGTCGCGGCGAACGCCGTCCAAGGCTCGACGCCATGACGGACGAGTTCGACCTCATCGCGACGATTGTGGACGCATTGGGAGATGCCACCACAAGCGAAAACGTCGTGCTGGGGCCCGGCGACGACGCGGCCGTGCTGCGGCTTCCGCCGGAGCATGAACTGGTGATTTCCACGGACACGCTGGTGGAGGGGCGCCACTATCCCGCCGGTGCCGCGCCGGAACTCGTGGGATACCGAACACTGGCGGTGTCGGTGTCGGACTTGGCCGCGATGGGAGCGGAGCCCGTGGCCGCCGTGGTATCGCTCACCGCCGAGCGACTGACCGAGGATTGGGCCCGCGCATTCGCCCGAGGCATCGCCGAAGCCGCACGCGCATTCCGAACGCCCATCGTCGGCGGCAACCTCGCTCGCGGCAACGCGAACATCTGCGTCGCGGTTCATGGCAGCGTGCCGCAGGGCGAGGGCCTGACTCGCTCGGGCGCAAGCGCGGGTGACGATCTCTACGTGACGGGCCAGATCGGCGGCGCTGGGCTGGCGTTGCGTTCCGGGTTCCTCAAGGCGCAATCCATCTCAGAAGTCGAACGGGGCTCCGCGCAAGAGCGCTACTGGCTGCCGCAACCCCGCCTCGCCATCGGCCGGCGCCTGCGTGGCGTGGCGAGCGCCACAATCGACGTGTCGGATGGCTTGGCTACCGATGTGGAGCACATCTGTGACGCCAGCGGCGTCGGTTGCGACATCGACCTCGGCGATGTGCCGGTCTTTCCCGGCAGCGACCCGGCAGCGGCGGTGTGCGCCGGCGATGACTACGAACTCGCCTTCACCGCCTCACCCACGCACGCGGCGGACATCGGTGCCGTCGCTAGGGAGACGGACACTCCCATCCATTGCATCGGCAGGCTGGACGACACCCCTGGCGCACGCTGGCGACAGGGAGGCAAACCCATCTCGCTTGCCGGAGGATTCCGCCATTTCTAGCGATGCGGACCAGCAACGCGAGGGACAAGCGGCGGCAAAGCTAGGCGTGCGCGACCTTGCGAGCCCCTTCGCCCTGCTCGCTACCTGCTTCGGCATTGGCCTGATCCGCGTCGCGCCCGGCACGTTTGCCTCGATCGCCGCGGCAATCGCATGGTGGTTTCTCTTCGCCGACCTGGGCTGGCCCCTGCGCCTCGCCGGCGTCGCCATCGCAGCCGCAGTGGGGCTTGCCACCATTCACCTCCTGAACCGCCACCGTCGCCAAGGCGACAACCCCGCCATCGTCATCGACGAACTCGCCGGCTGCTGGCTGGCCCTGGCTCTCTGCCCCCGCTCGATCTTCTGGGCGACAATCGGCGTCGCCTTGTTCCGCGCCTTCGACGTGGTCAAGCCTTGGCCCGTCTCCTGGGCCGACACCAAGGTCCCCGGCGCACTGGGCGTGATGCTCGACGACTTGCTCGCCGGCGCCTTCACCGCGGCTCTTCTATACGGCGCCTGGGCCGCAATGCTGTTCGCCCTGTAGCGAGTGGTGGCCTGTTAGGGGGAAGCGCAGCGCGCGCCAAGCCCTACTCCCCGTCATCAACCACCACGTCCAGCTCGTCGCCATCCTCGGTGAGAGCCTTGATGCGAAGTTCAGCAGACTTCAGCGCACTGCGGCACTGCCGCGTGAGCTTCACGCCACGCTCGAACGCCGCGAGGGAGTCTTCGAGGCTCATCCGCCCGCTCTCCATCCGCTCTACGAGCGCCTCAAGCTCCGCTAGCGTCGCCTCGAAGTCGATCTGCTGTGACTCTTCCTGATCGGACATGCCTTGGGTTTCCTCCATCCGTCGCCACACCCGGAGACCATCGAGCGCGAGCGGCGCATGACATACTCTATCCCCCAACGCCCGCCCAAGGCATCCATGATCCGCCGTCCAGACTTGGTCGAGGAACTGGAGAATCGCTACAAGCGCGAGGAATACTCCAAGCTCACCTACGAAGACAAACTCGGCATCTTCCTTGAACTGCGCGCCCAGGCCCGGCTCGATTGGCATCGCCAAATCAGCACAAGATCGAAACCGCCCGCGCCTTCCGCGAACTCGCCAAGCTCGAAACAAGGACGGATGACGTGCGCCGAGCCAATCAGGGCGCGATTCCAACAAGCACCAGCGGAACCGCCGGAACGCCACGCCCTTGCCGAAGGATGTTCATCAGGTCGCGTTCGTAGTACGCCACGCCCGACGACATCTCCGACTCCAGTTCCTTCATGGGCACGATCTCGATCCCGACGTCGATCAAGTCGGAGACGAAGAAAGCCATGTGCTTAACGAAGACGTCGTGAGCAACGAACGAGTACTTGCCTAGTTGCACCTCCACCGCCACCCGATCCTTGATGTAGTCAGTCTGGTTGTATGAGTGAATCGGCTTTTGCCCCGACTCTTCGATGGCAGCCTTCTGTGCTTCCGGCGGCATGCCCACGACTCCACGCAGGATCTGCTCGTCCGACGTGACCCAGAACGCCTGCCGGCGTTCCTTCCACCCGCGCGCCTTAAACTGCTCTCCGAACGCCCTGTTGAGGCCCACAGGGGAATACAGGAGCTTTCCGAAGGTGGTCTTCTCACGCGAGATCTTGGTCCTGTGCGTCTCCGCATCGACGCCAGCAACGACGTCCTGAACCTCCTGCCAAAGATCCGGCCGATGGACAAGCAGGAACTCTTCGCCGTTGAGATGCGAATACCGCTTGACGATCCGCATCAATGCCCGCCGTTCGGCTGCGTAGGATCGTAAACGGGTTTGCCCATGGGCCGGGTCCGCAGTACGCCGGACTGCAACGCTCGCACTCGATCCCAGGCGGTTTCGACATACCCGGGGATGATGTCGCACCCGTAAGCGCGCCGCCCATGCTTGAGCGCGGCGATGATCGTCGAGCCCACCCCCATGTACGGATCGAGGACCGCGTCCTCAGGATCCGTCATCGAGAGCACGAGGCGCTCCACCAGTTCCACCGGAAACTGGCACGGGTGGTCGGTCTTTTCTACATGGTTGTTCTTGACGTTTGGGAACTCCCACACGTCGGTCGGATTCTTGCCCTTCGGGTTGCCCGAAAGCTTGCCAGCATTTGGCCCCTTGAAATGCCGCTTGCCTGGGTACTTGGATGGAACACGAATCGGGTCGAGGTGAAACGTGTAGTCGTCGCCACGCGTGAACCAGTTGATGGTCTCGTAGCGCCCCGACAAGCGCCGCGAACAATGCAGGCCATGCCCGAAATGCCAGACGATGCGATTGCGCAGTTTCAAGCCGTGGCGCTTGAACTCGGGGTACAGCATCGCGTCCAAGGGCACTACTTCGCCTTTGTCGACATAGTTACCCACTTGCCAGCAGAGCGAGCCACGCGGGTCCAGGAGCCGGACGCATTCGGCAATCACCGTCGCCTGCTCGGCCAGGTAAATCTCCAGTGGGGAGCGTGCCTCGTACTCCTTGCCGATGTTGTACGGTGGCGAGGTCACGATGAGCTTCATCGACCCCGACGACAGCCCCGCAAGGAACGCGTCATTGCTCTCGCAGACCATCACCGGATCCGCAACGGCCCGACCTTCAGGCACCAGAGGCATCGTCGCTTGGGGATTGCTGTGAGTCACCGAAGGCATCCTTCGCTAGCCTGGATCAATTTACACGAAACCGGCGTGGCGAGCGCACCATTTCATATAGATGGGGGGCGAAAACAGCCAGGGCGCCGCGAACCGGGGAGAGACATTTCCGATTGCGACGCCCTGGCTGGGGCTAACCGAACGGCTCCTGGCGGACCATTACGCAAGGTCCGTGCCATGCAGATTCGGTGAACGATGTCAGCGTGTCGTGCATTCCACGTGCGATCCTCAAGGCATCACGCCCTGTTTTGGTGCACTCGTCGCACCCGCAGAGGACCGTTTGCACTAATGCCCTACGCGCGGGTTCCTCAGAGCGGAACCCCACTACGCCAGCTTGCGCGCCTCCTCGATCGAGAAGCTCGCGCCATCCACTAGGTGCCAAACGGCGAGTTCCGGATCGACCTCGATCAACTCCATGCGCTCGAGCTTCGTGAACTCCCCGCGAATCTCCCACGCCCCGATGGGATGTTCCGCGTCGCGCAAATGCGTGGCGATGTCGCCAGGGCGGAAGTGCGTCGCGCCCTCGCCCACCAGCGCTACCACGGCTTCAAAGACGGTACGGGTTCGCCGGGCGGCTTCGCCGGATCGGAGGCTCACGGGGTATCTAAGCGCCGGGGTTGCAAACGACGGGCGCGTTTTCTAACAGAAACCCGCCTCGATTGCAGCAACGACGAGCAAAACCTTACTCCGTAACGGAGCACACCCGCTGCCGGGCGCACATCGCGCCTCATCGAAGAGAGCGAAGCCCTCGGACGGAGGGCGTCTCGCCCTCCACGCGCCCCAAGGCACACAAGGCGACATCACTCAACCCAGGCCCGTCCCCCCTGATACGCCTCCAAATGCGCCAGCAACTCCGCATCCGCCGCCGCGAGGGCCAGCGCAAGCCGCTGCGTCGCCACCGCTCCTTCGAAATCCCCTTGTGCCGCCTGCGCCGCGGCCAGCGTGTCCAGCGTGTCCGCATCGCGTCGCCGCGACACCGCCGATTCCGCCAGCGCCAGCGCCCGATGCGGGTCGCGCAAGGCATCGTGCCGCGTCGTCGCGTAAATCCAGGCAGCAACATGCGCCGCCTCAACCACCCCGCCGTCCGCCGCCGAAGCAAGCCACCGAAGCGCCTCCGCCACCACGCCCTCGTCGCCATCGCCGCGTGCGTGCAAGAGCCGCCCCAAACGATACTGGCTATCCGCATGGCCCGCATCCGCCGCTCGTCGCAGCCAATGCTCCTCCTGCGCCGCATCCGCTGGCGTCCCCAGCCCATGGCGGTAGAGGAACGCGAGCCCCGCGTATGCCGACCTCTCCCCGGCCTGTGCGGCCGCCGAATAGAGCGCAAACGCCTGCGCGTGATTCGCCTCAATCCCCACATCCCCCAACAGAATGTGCGCCAAGGCCGACTGCGCCACCGCGTTGCCGGCATCGGCAAGCACCCGAAAGCGCTCCGCCGCCGCCCGTGCGTCCGCTTGGCCAAGCTCCCCGTCCCGCAACATGAAGGCAATGGCCAGCCGAGCGCCTTCATCGCCGGCTGCGGCGGCTTTCTCGTACCAATGGCGCGCCTGCTCTACATCCGGCTCGTCCGCAAACCCCGCCCGAAACGACCGGCCATAGGCCGCGAACGCCTCCACGACCCCGTGCTCTACCGCCGCCTGCCGCAGCCAATAGCGGGCGCGGGCGCGGTCGGTCTCCGTCCCCCGCCCGTCCTGGTACGAAACACCCACGAACAGACAAGCCGCCGCATGCCCACCTCGCGCCGCCTTCAACGCCAGCCGAAATGCCCGAAACGGATTGCGCGGAACCCCCAGCCCGCCATCATGCAGGTGCGCCAGCGCCATCAACGACGCCGAATGGTTCGGATGAAACTCCACCGCCCGGCGATAGTCATGCCGTGCCGAAACATGCAGCCCGGCCTCCGCATACCCATGCCCGCGCAAGTAGAACGCCCGCGCGCGCTGCCGAGCAGTTATCCATGGGCTGGAGACAAGATCGTCCAAGTACGCCCGAGCCAGATCGTGCTCCCCGGCCTTGACCCACCC
>VXPR01000233.1 GCA_009839405.1 Gammaproteobacteria bacterium | reverse complement strand
GCGTCGCGTGTGATGCCTGGCAGACACGACGTGAGCTCCGGGGTGTGGATCACGCCGTCTGCGACCATGAATACGTTCTCGCCGCTGCCTTCCGCCACGTAGCCCTCGTTGTCGAGCAGAAGCGCCTCGTCGCAGCCAGCGTCCACAGCCTCGCGCAACGCCAGAATGGAGTTGATGTAGTTGCCGTTCGCCTTGGCCTTGCACATGGTGATGTTGACGTGGTGGCGCGTGTAGGACGAGGTGCGAACCGAGATGCCCCGCTCGCGGGATTCCGGGTCCATGTAGTCGGGCCACGGCCAGCACGCCATGGCCGCATGAACGCTCAAGCCTTCTGCCCGGAGGCCCATTGCCTCGCTGCCAAGCCAGACCACCGGCCGCAGATAGCCTTCGTCCAGGTCGTTGGCGACGAACACTTCGCACTGGGCGCGCTCGAGTTCCTCGCGTGCGAAAGGGATCTCGATGCGCATGATGTGGGCGGAGTCGAACAGCCGCTTGGTGTGTGCGCCCAGGCGGAAGATCTGCGTGCCGGCCGCAGTCCGGTACGCCCGCACGCCCTCAAACACGCCGACGCCGTAGTGCAGCGTGTGCGTGAGCACATGCACCCGCGCATCGCGCCAAGGCACGAGTTCGCCGTCGAGCCAAATCCAGCCGTCTCGATCCGCCAGGGTGCCAGTGTCCATCTCGTCTCCACGTCAATGCGGCATCGGGGCAGCGAACCGTCTTGCAGCCCAGCCACCGCACCCACCACGGCAGCCTACCCCGAACTTGAGAAGCCTACGGGTTTGTGCAACTCGCCCCAAGTGCCGGTGCACCAGAAACACCCCCGCCAATGCACTTGGGTGGAGCTTCACTATAGGATTGGGTCTTTCGCAAACCATCCGGGCGGCGCCCGCACCTATGGCCATTCCCGAACCCATCGACATGCTGCGCGAGCTGGTGGCGTCGCCGTCGGTGAGTTGCACCGATCCGAGCATCGACCAGAGCAATCTTGGGGTCGTGCATCAGCTCGCCGGCTGGCTCGAAGAGCTCGACTTCAAGGTGGATGTGCTGCCGATGCCGGACAAGCCCGGCAAGGCCAACCTCATCGCCACCCGGGGCGACGGGGAGGAGGCGGGGCTTGCGCTCTGCGGCCACACCGACACGGTTCCCTACGACGAGCAACTCTGGCAGTTCGATCCGTTCCAGGTCACCGAACGGGATTCGCGACTCTATGGCCTTGGCACCGCCGACATGAAGGGCTTTTTCCCCCTCGCGCTCGGCGCGGCGCTGCGCCATGCCGACAGCCGCCTCAAGCGTCCTCTGACGATCATCGCCACTGCCGACGAAGAGACTTCCATGGACGGCGCCCGATTCCTCGCCGAGCGCGGCATTGGCAGCGTTGGCGCCGCCGTCATCGGCGAGCCCACCGGCATGCGACCCGTGCGCGCGCACAAGGGCGTGGCGATGGTCGCCATCGACGTGGAGGGCTCGGCCGGACATTCCTCCAACCCCGCCCTTGGCATCAATGCCCTCGATGCGATGCACGATGTGATGGCCGAGATCATCGCCTTCCGCCGCGAACTAGCGCAGCGCAACGTGCACGTCGATTTCGAGGTGCCGACACCCACCCTTAACCTCGGCTGCATGCACGCCGGCGACAATCCGAATCGCATCTGCGGCCACGCCCAACTCCTCATTGACCTGCGTGTGCTGCCGGGCATGGATGCCGAGGAGGTGATCGATGCGCTGCGCGCCCGCATCCAGACCCGCGCAGGGGAAGCCGAGGTCACGGTAGAACCGATGTTCCGCCCGTTGGCGCCATTCGAAACCGCCCCGGATGGACGGCTGGTGCAGGACCTCGAAGGCCTCTCCCGCAACGCCTGCGGCACCGTCGCCTTCGGCACGGAAGCGCCGTTCTATTCCCGGCTCGGCGTAGAGACGGTGGTGTTCGGCGCCGGCTCCATCGACCAGGCGCACCAGCCCAACGAATATCTCGAAACCGCACAGATTCCGCCCATGCTGGACATCCTCACCACGCTGATCGCCCGGCACTGCCTGTAGCGACAATGCCGCCATGAGCGATCCGACGGACTGGCCCCGCGCCGACTGGTTCCGTGCCTCCGCGCCCTACATCCGCGCCCACCGCGGCCGGTTGTTCGTCGTGATGCTGGGAGCCGATGCGCTTGCCAGCCCTAACCTGCGCACCATCGTCCACGACCTTGCGCTACTGCACGTGCTTGGGGTGCGGCTGACGCTAGTGCACGGCATCCCCGGCGACGGCGACGGGCCCACCAGCGCCGAAAAGCTCTCTGAGTTCGAACGTGAAGCTGGCGTCGCCCGTTCGACGCTCGAAGCTCTCTTCTCCACCGGTATTCCACCGAGCCCGCTGCGCAACAACCACGTGTCGCTCGTGGGGGGCAACCTCGTCACCGCCATGCCGGCAGGGGTCGTGGATGGCGTCGATCACATGGCGAGCGGCGGACCGCGCAAGATCCACGTCGCCGCCATCCGTTCCCTGCTCGACTCCGGCCATGTGGTGCTGCTCTCCCCCTTGGGCTACAGCGCCTCTGGCGCCGCGTACACCTTGCAGCCTGCCGAGCTCGCCACCACCGCAGCGGTCGAACTCGGCGCCGACAAGCTCGTGGTGTTCGATGCGATCCCCCGGCTCTCGGGCATGAGCGACGTCACCGTGGAGGGGCTCGGCGAGCTGCTTTCCGAGGCAGGAGGCGCGGAGGCGAACTACGGCAAGGCAACCATGGATCGGCTGCAAGCGCTCCTCGACGCCTGTCGGCGCGGCGTGCCGCGCGGACACCTTGTCGGCCACAACGCCGACGGCGCCCTGCTGCAGGAACTCTTCACCGCCGAGGGAGCCGGCACCCAGGTTGGCAGCGAGGACTACCGCGTCGTTCGTGACGCCACCGATGCGGACATCGGCGGCATCGTCGAACTCATCACGCCGCTCGAACAGTCCGGTGCGCTCGTGGCCCGGCCACGGGATCGAATCGAGCGCGAGATTGGCAACTTTCTGGTGGCGGAACTCGACGGCGCGCTCACTGGCTGCTGCGCCCTCTATCCGCTCGGCGGCGGCAACGCCGAACTCGCTTGCCTGGTTGGCGGCGAGGGCGTCGGCGACCGCCTGCTCAAGGCCGTTGTCGAACGCGCCACGGCAACAGGCGTAGAGCGCCTGTTCGCCCTCACCACCCGCGCCGGCGACTGGTTTACCGAGCGCGGTTTCGCGCCCGTGGACGTTGCGGCGCTTCCGGGCTCGCGCAAAGCCATGTACAACTACGCCCGCAACTCCAACGTCTTCTGTCTCACACTCCGCCAATCTGCCAAGGAATCGTCGCCATGACCGATCCCAAACGCCCCTATTCCTCCATCGTCGTCGACGGCGTGGAGCAGGCACCGAGCCGCGCCATGCTCTATCCCGTGGGCTTCACCCGCGAGGATTTCGCCAAGCCGCAAGTGGGCATTGCCTCCACCTGGTCGATGGTGACGCCGTGCAACATGCACATCAACGAACTCGCGGATGCAGCGGCGATGGGCGCCGACGAGGCCGGCGCCAAGAGCGTGCTGTTCAACACCATCACCGTCTCGGACGGCATTTCCATGGGCACGCCGGGCATGCGGTACTCCTTGGTGTCACGGGAAGTGATCGCCGACTCCATCGAAACCGTGGTTGGCGCGCAGGGGTTCGACGGCTTCGTCACGATCGGCGGCTGCGACAAGAACATGCCGGCCTGTGCAATGGCCATGGCGCGGCTGGACCGGCCATCCGTCTTCGTCTATGGCGGCACCATCCAGACCGGTGAGGAGCGGCGCGACATCGTGTCGGTGTTCGAGGCCGTGGGCGGCCACGCGGCCGGCACCGTCAGCGACGAAGAGCTGCTAGCGGTGGAGCAAACTGCCATTCCCGGCCCAGGCTCCTGCGCCGGCATGTACACGGCAAACACGATGGCCTCCGCCATCGAGGCACTCGGGCTGTCGCTGCCGAACTCCTCGGCGCAAGAAGCCGTGAGCCAGAGCAAGCGCGAGGATGCATATCGAGCCGGCGCGGCAGTTGCGGAGCTGGTGCGACGCGGCATCAAGCCGTCGGACATCCTGTCGATGGAGGCCTTCGAGAACGCCATCACGGTGGTGACGGCGCTGGAAGGATCCACCAACGCGGTGCTGCACCTGCTCGCCATCGCCCATGCCGCTGGCATCGACCTCACCCTCGACGACTTCACCCGCATCGGCGCCAAGACGCCGGTGCTCGCGGACATGCGCCCGGCCGGCAACTACGCCATGTCGGAACTCATCGAAATCGGCGGCATCCAGCCCCTGATGAAGACCTTGCTCGACGCCGGCCTCTTGCACGGCGACTGCCCGACGGTAACCGGACACACGCTGGCCGAGAACCTCGCCGACGTCGCGCCCTATCCCGACAGCCAGAAGATCATCCGCCCGCTGGACAACCCCATCAAGCCGGACGGCCACCTCGTCATCCTGCGCGGCAACATGGCCCCGGAGGGCGCAGTCGCCAAGATCACTGGCAACGAAGGGCTGACCTTCACCGGCACCGCGCGCGTCTTTCACGGCGAGGAAGCCGGCATGAAGGCGATCATGGACGGCACGGTGCAGAAGGGCGACGTGGTGGTCATCCGCTACGAAGGCCCCCGAGGCGGCCCCGGAATGCGCGAAATGCTGAGCCCCACCGGCGCCATCATGGGCCGGGGCCTAGCCCGCGACGTGGCCCTCATCACCGACGGCCGCTTCTCCGGCGGCTCCCATGGCTTCGTCATCGGCCACGTCACACCGGAAGCCTACGACGGCGGCCCCATTGGCCTCGTCGAGGACGGCGACCGCATCACCGTCGATGCAGAAGGGCGCGAGATCAACCTGCACGTGAGCGACGAGGAACTCGCCGCCCGCCGCACCCGCTGGCAACGCCCCGCCGACTACACCGAACGCGGCACCCTCGCCAAATACGCGCGGCTCGTGACCTCCGCCTCGGAAGGTGCCGTGACCGACAAGTTCGCGTAGGCCCCTTCTCCCAGGTGAGGCAGAAGAACCAAATCACTCGCCGCTGCGACGTTTGTGAGCGGGATGTCCGCGCTGTTTGTGCGACGTGTGTGGTTCGTGGCAGCGGTTGGGTGCCGGCGCGGGGTTTGCCGTATGCTTGCCGCCCGGCCAGTCTGGCGGCGATGACCTTGGCGCACAAGGAATAGGAGACAGGCAACCAAGCACCTAAACGCCGCAAATCCCTCGGTTCCCGTCCCAAGGCGAAAGACCCGAATTGAACACACAGAGCAGTGCACCCGTCATCGTCGCGAGTGGTCTCGGTCACACCTACAAGGGTGGCCATACGGCGCTTGCCGGCGTCGATCTCGAGCTTGGCGCTGGCCTGTTCGGGCTGCTTGGGCCCAATGGCGCTGGCAAGAGCACGCTCATGCGCATCCTCTGTACTCTCCTCGAACCGACCGAGGGTCGGGCTAGCGTCTTTGGGCACGATGTGGTGCAGGAGCGGCAGGCAGTGCGAGGCCGGATCGGCTACTTGCCGCAGGATTTCGGTGGCTGGCGGCTGCATCGAGTGGAAGAGGTGCTCGACACGCTGGCGCGCCTTTCGGGGATGCGCGAGAAGGCGCATCGGAAGAACCGCGTGGCGGAGGTGCTGGAGGCAGTGGGCCTCACCGACGCGGCCCACCGCAAGGTGAAGAAACTGTCCGGTGGCATGGTGCGGCGCCTTGGCGTGGCGCAGGCGCTGGTGCATGAGCCCTCGGTGCTGGTGGTGGACGAGCCCACGGTGGGTCTCGATCCCGAGGAGCGGATGCGCTTCCGCCAGTTGATGGCTCGGCTTGGGCGGGATCGCACCATCCTCCTTTCCACCCACATCGTCGCCGACCTTGGCGGCGGCTGCCGGGAACTGGCATTGCTCGATGCTGGCGAGGTGGTGTTCAGGGGCACGCCGGGCGAACTCGTGCAGCAAGCGCACGGCAAGGTGTTTGAGACGAAGGCGAGCGCTGCCGAAGCCGAGCGGATTGAGTCGCAGCATGAAGTGGTTTCGCGTCGGGTTGTGCAAGGTGGTGTGGAACTCAGGTTCGTTGCCGCAGACGCACCGACCGGCGCCACGCCTGTGACGTCGCCAACCTTGGAGGAATCCTATCTCGCCTTCATGGCGGCGCGAGGCCGTTCCGAAGCCGCGCGCCAGGACGAACAGGAAGCCGACCCCGAGGAAGGCGAGGGTGACACCGCCGAAGGGGCCGACAAATGATGCGCCCTGCCACAATCCTTGCAGTCGCGGTTGCCGAGATGCGCTCGGCACGCCGCCTCGCCCGCACCTGGATCTTCGCCGTGCTGTCGCTCTTGGTGGCCAGCATCGCTTTCGGCTACTTCTCCATCATCCACGGCATGGCGTCTGGTTATTCGGCCACGGCCGGCTTCGTCGGGGCCCGCTTCCTCATCAGCGCGATGGGCTTTTATCTCTTGTGGATCATGCTGTTGGGCATGATCTTCCTCGCCTTCGACCTGCGCTCGCGCGACACCCGCGAACGGGTTGCCGAAGTGCTCGACGCGCGCCCATTGAGCAACCTCGAACTCCTGGTCGGCAGACTCTTGGGCCTTGTCGTGGTGGGCTGGGTGCCGATGCTGGTGCTGGCAGTGCTGGTGCAGTCGTTCGGGCTCATCGCCGTGGGCACCGATCTTTGGTTTGGCGAGCCGCTGGAACCCGGTTCGCTAATCGCCTATGTGCTGGCGGAGGCGCTCCCCTCCCTCATTCTCTGGTGCGCGATCGTGATGCTGCTGACGGTGCTGTTGCGCAACCGGTTGGTCACGGCACTGGTGGCGCTGGTGTTGATCGCCACACCCATCGTGGCGTTGACGCTGGTGCCGGCCTACATGAGCCCCATGATTTCCTTCGTGGCAACGCCCTCGCAGTTCCCTTCCGACATCCTCGCAACCACCGCCACAAGTCTCACGCCGCAGACGATGTCGCATCGTCTGGCTATGCTCTTGCTCGCTTCTGGGTTCGTGCTGTGGGCGGCGGCGCTTTATCCACGTCGGGACGATGCCTCTCGGGCAGTGCAACTCGGGGCTGGGGGCGTCCTCGTGGTGGCGGCGCTTGGTATTGGCGTCGCTCTGGCGGTCCAGGCCGGTGCGGGGTTGCGCGACCGGGAAGCGTGGCTGGCAGCACACGAAGTGCATCGCAACACTGCACACGCCGACTTGGCGGCGCTGGCGGGCACCGTGCAAGTGGACCCGGGGTCCAATCTCGCCATTGACGTCGAGCTCACCTTCACCGCCCCGCCCGGTTCGCCGAGCGAACTGGTGTTCAGCCTGAATCCGGGCCTTGAGGTGACGGAAGCTCTGCTTGATGGTCAGCCCGTGGCGCATCGGCACGAGCTTGGGCTGCTCCTGGTTGAGCCATCGAGGCCCCTCGCGGCAGCTTCCGAGCATGTCCTTTCTGTGGTGGCTTCGGGCACCCCCAACTCTTGGTTCGGCTACCTGGACGCCGTCGTGGAACCGTGGAAGCAGACGGGGCAAGACAATCAGATTCAAGTGCTCGGCACCGAGTCCATCGTGTTCGAGGACGAGTACGCAGCCTTGCTGCCGGGCGCTCGCTGGCTGCCGCACCCAGGCGGCAATGTCACGCCGGCTGTATATGGCGCGCATCGACGCGATACCTTCGATCTCGACCTCACCGTGGAAGTGCCCGAAGGCTGGCTGGTCGCCGGGCCTGGGCTGCGGGAGGAACTAGCCAACGGACGATTCCGCTTCCGGCCACCAGCGCCTGTGCCGGAGTTTGCCTTGGCGGTGGGCCGCTTCGAGCGGCGCGCTGTGGAAGTCGCGGGCGTCACCTTGGAACTGCTGCTCGACGAAGCGCACACCCGCAATCTCGCCGTGTTTGACGAAGCCGCCGACGCCGTTGCCGGGCGCTTGACCGAGATCTTCGACGAGGCGGCGAGTCTCGGATTGCCTTATCCCTATCGCGGCCTTTCGCTGGTAGAGGCACCGACGACCCTGCGCAGCTACGGCGGTGGTTGGCGCATGGACACGGCACTGGCGCAGCCGGGCCTCATGCTGATGCGAGAGACGAGCTGGCCCACGGCGCGGTTCGAGTTCTGGTTCGAGATCGTCTCAAGCCGTGAGGGCATGGAGGCGGAGCACGAGGGCGGCGTGCCGGAAGCCAAGGTGCGCGGCCTCGAACGCTTCTTCGAAAACGACGTCGGTGGCGGCAACATTTTTCTTGGGGTGGCACGCAACTTTCTGGGATTCCAGACGGCTGCGGCAGGGCCGGGTGCGCCGGCGCTGGACTTCGTCGCGGAAACGCTGCTGATGCGGCTCCTGAGCGACCGCGACGGGCATTTCTCCGCGCACATCTTCGCCTCCGGCGACAGCTTCGGCGGCGTCATGGCGCAGACCATGACGACGCTGTTTGGCGGCGAAGGCGAAGACTCCATCGTCGATTCGGTCGCCACTGCGGCGAGCGATCAGCCGTCGGTGTGGGACCGCGCATTGGGCGCGCCACTCGGCGAGCTTGATGTCTGGGAGGATCCGGCCAAGGCGTTCAATGTCATCACGCTGAAGGGTCGCGCCATCGCCACAGTGCTGCTCGACGACCTAGGTCGCGAAGGCGCCGCAGCGATGCTCGCGGAACTGCGCCGTCGCCATGCCGGCGGCACTTTCACGGCGGAGGACTTCCACGCAGCGGCGGCGGCGAGCGGTGCGGACATCAAATCGCTCCTCGGTGACTGGCTCGACGATGCCGCCATGCCCGGTTTCATCGCCTCGGACGTATCGGTGGTGCGACTGCGCGATGACGAGCTCGGCAAGCCTCGCTATCAGATTCGCCTCATCGTGCAGAACGGCGAGCCGGCGCCGGGCCTCGCACGGGTACGCTTCTCGACGCGGCAGTCGGCGGAGGAGGAGGCCAACTGGATTGCCGGCGATCCGCTCAGGATTCCCGGCAACTCTGCGGTGGAGGTGGGCCTCATCGCCGGCGGTGTGCCACAGGCGGTGGAACTCGAGCCTTACCTATCCCTCAACCGCAGCGCGGTTGCGCTCAAGCTGCCGGAAGTGGATCAAGAGAAAACGGTGGACGACGAGCCATTCGTGGGCGCACGGCCTGTGGAAGGGCCGTTGGCGGTGGGGGATCCGCGCGAGGTCATCGTGGACGATCTCGATCCCGGCTTTGCCGTGGCGAGTACGGAGGCCGAAGGGGATGGCGTTAGGGTCGGCGGCGGGCTGCAATTCAGCATGGGTTTCGGGCCGGAGGCGGACGTTGACCAAGGCTTGCCCACCTACCAGTCGTTCACCGCAGCGCCCACCGGCTTCTCGCGCCAGACGGCATCTTCGGCTTGGGGCCGCTACCGTCACACCATTGCCCGGGCCACCACCGGTCAAGGCAACCATGCGGCCACGTTTTCCGCCCAACTGCCGGAATCCGGCCGATGGCGACTCGCCTACCACTTGCCGGCCATGTCGGGAGGCAGCGGTGTGGTATCCGCTAGGGCGGCTGGAGGTGCGGTGGTCGTGTCCGCATCCACAGGAGACTCCGGCGCCTACTTCGGTCGTCAGGGAACCTACGACATTGCCTTAGAGTCGGCGGGAGAGTCGCAGGAAGTGGAGTTCGACGCCTCGGTGGCAGAGTCTGGCTGGAACGATTTGGGCGAATTTGACCTGCCGGCCGGCGAGGTTCGAGTGAAGGTCACCAATTCCACGTCGGGCCGCACCGTGGTGGCGGACGCGATCCGCTGGTCGCCGGCGAACGGGTAGCTTGCAGCGTTGCTAGAAGCCACAACGAGTTGCCGAGCGATTGGAGGGAGGGCGTGGATAACCCTCTCCATGCTTGTTGTGGCGACCGTGCTGCTCGGCTGCGGCGGACCGTCCGACACCGGCGAGGTCGAGTTCCGCATTCCGGTGGAAGTGGTTCAGGTCGGCACCGGCAATGTGGAGGACCTCGTGCTCACCACCGGCACCCTGAGGCCGCCGGAAGTGGTCACCCTGAACATCGAGGCGCCGGGCTACCTGCAGATCGGCCGGGACGCGGCCGGCGAGCGGCTGGTGGAGGGGGCAGAGGTGTCCCAAGGGCAAACCATCGCCCAGGTGACCGGCGAGGATGCTCGCCTCCACGCCCGCATTGAATCCACGAGACGCACCCTCAGCAATGCCGGCGCGGAGCTCGAACGGCGGCGAGAGCTGTTCGAGGGGGGGCTGGTCGCGGAAGAGGAACTGCGCCAGAGCGAGGTCGCCTACGAGAATGCCCTCTACGAGTTCGAGCGCAGCAAGCTCAACGCATCCAAGGCAACGCTCGTCACTCCCATCGACGGCGTGCTGCTGACGCTCGCCCGCAACAGCGCCGGCCTGCCGCTGGCGGACGGTCAATTGGTGGCGCCCGGCTTTCAGGTAGCGCGCATCGCAGCGCTGGATCCATTGATCGCAGACGTGGACCTCGTGGGGCCGGAACTCGCCAAGGTGCGGCCCGGTCTCGATGTGCGCGTCCGCCACTATGCCTTCGCCGCCGCGGAACTCACCGGCAAGGTGCTGCGCCTGGCGCCGGAGATGAATGCCACCACGCACACCTTCCGCGCCGAGGTGGCGGTGGACAACGCCGCGCAATTGCTGCGCCCCGGCATGTTCGTGGAGGTCACCATCATCGCCGAGCAGCGCCTGGAAGTGCCGGTGGCGCCCCGCGAGTCGGTGGCGTCCCGCGCCGGCAAGAGCGTCGTGTTCGTGCTCGACGGCCAGCGCGTCAGCCGCCGCGAGGTGGCCTTGGGACTCGGCGACGATGCCGTGGTGGAGGTGGTGGAC
>VXPR01000021.1 GCA_009839405.1 Gammaproteobacteria bacterium | reverse complement strand
CATTCGGCCCGAACGCGACGTTCTCGCCGCCGATGAAGATGCCCATTACCGCCCAAGGTGCGCAGGTGAGCGCGAGAGCCTCCGTCTCGGCGACGTCCACGCACTCTGCACCGCCGCGCACCAAGGCGGCGGCGGCGCCGACGAAGCCGGCGACGCCAGCGATGTAGCCGGTCTGGCGCACCGGGAGCTGCAATGGGGGCTCGTCAACGCGGCCGTTGATGGTGGCCCAGCCGACCCGGGCGCAGGCGGTGAGGTGATTGCCGGGCACGTGGGAGAGCGGCCCTTCCAAGCCGTGGGCGGTGATGGAAAGGTGCACGCCGTGGTGGTCCGCGAGGCATTCGGGCAAGTCCACCGAAGTGGTGATTACGACATCGGCGCCGGCGCAGAGGGCGGCAATGTCGCCATCGTCGCCAACCAACACCGAACGCTTGCCAGCATTGGCATGGGCATGCAGCAGCGAACGCTCCGGGCCGGTTTCACCGGCGAGAAACGGAGGTTCGCGGCGCAGCGGGTGCCCGCCCTCTGGCTCGCCGAGAACCACGTCCGCTCCGAAGCCCGCAAAGAGCCGTGCGGCCCAGGCACCGGACAGCCGGTTGGATAGATCCACCACACGAATCCCGGCTAGCGCTCCCACCGTCGTCCGCCCCCTCGACAAAGGGCGCGATTGTAATGGCTCGCCGGCGGTGCCTATTGCGCACCGCATCCTCTATCAGGCGGTTTGGGTGAAGGGCACTCTCCGTCAGAGAAGCCCCTTGTGGATGCGGCTACGCGCCACCTTCCGTTGCGACCGGCACGACGTACGGCCCCTCGGGGATCACCGCCACCGCCTTGTCGCCGCTCGTGGCGACGCTTTGGGCGACCGCCGTCGCGATGCAATCGATGTGCTCCACCCCGGTCAGCGCGCGGTCGGCGGCGTCGAGGTTGGAGTGGAGCAGCACCCGGGCGCGACGCTGGGACTTCACCTGCATCTCGCTCTGCCATTCGTCAATGTCGGCGAGGGACTTGGCCATGATGGCGGTGAGGAAATCGTCTGCCCCGGACTCGATCAGCCGGGCTTGGGACGCGCGGAAGGCGCTCGAACCCAAACCTTCGCCGCAGTCGGAGGCGACGATCAAGGTGGCGTCGGCATCGACGATTGCCAAGGGCGTCACCATGCCCTTTACGGTCTGGTAGTAGGTCTGGTCCAGCGGATAGCCGGCCGATGTCGTGACTATCGTGCGGAACCGGCGCGGCAACTCCACGGCGCAATAGCCGTGCACGAAGTCCACCGCAGCCTGATGACTCTCGTGAATCGCGCCGAAATTCACCAGCGAGAGCCGCCGCTCGTCGTCGATCACGGTGTTGAGCGCGTACACCTCGCCCACCATGCGCACGATTTCGAGCTGCTCCTCGTGCAGGGGATTGCCGTCGAGATTGCACGATGTCGCCGCCGGGTCTTCCATGAAGCGTGCACTGTGAAAGGTGCGGATGGTGCGTTCGCCGGCGATGCCGGGAGCGATCACCTTGCGCCCGCCGGAATAGCCGGCCATGAAGTGCGGCTCCACGAGGCCAGTGGCGATGCGGAGGTCAGCGGCGACGAATCGCCGGTCGAGTTCCACGGGCGTGCGGCGAGTTGGCGTGAATCCGAGATCGACGTGCGCCTCGGTATCACGGGCGAAGTGGTTCTCCACCCGTGCATGGGCGAACACCCACGGGTCGCCGATGACCGCTTCCAGCTCCTCGCCCTCGTTCGGCCGGTGCAGGCCCGTGGCCACCAGCACGACGATGTCCTGCTTCGCAAGCCCCGCTTCGTGCAGCGTTTCGATGACCGGGCGCAGGAAAAGGTGGTTCGGCACGGGCCGAGTCACGTCGCAAACGAGGATGCAGGCGGAGCGACGCCCACGGGCAAGCTCGGCGAGCGGCGCCGCACCAATGGGCGAACGCAGCGCACGGCCCACCGCGGCATCGGCATCCGCCACCAGCGGCATGGAGGGCTTCTGCACCACCGTTACGTCAAGGTCGCCCGGCAGCTCCAAGTCGAGCCCGGTGCGCCCAAAAAGCAGTTCAATCTGCATTGGCTGAGATTATCCACGAATCCTCGCCGTGAAGACGGTGGACAATGGGAGTCCGGGAGTAGGCGAGAGAACGCAAGCGCGATGGCATCCACAGACGCGCCGCGCCGGGGCGCCGTGAAGTTCGTGCTGCTGCACCACACTGCCTGCACCGGCGGCGGCTTCCACTATTACGTTTCCAAGGAAGGTGTCGTGGCGCCCATGCTTGCCGAGAGTCTGCGTGGGCAGCACCCGAGCAGCATCGCGGTGGCGGTGGCGGGGGACTTCGACAATGCGCTGCCTTCCGAGGCGCAACTCGCGGCGCTGCGGGGCCTGCTGCTGCGGCTCAAGCGGCGCTATCCGGCGGTGGAACTCGGTGCCCACCGGCAGGTTCGGGGCGGCCGTAGGACCACCTGCCCAGGGCGGCGCTTTCCCATGAAGGAGCTGGCAGCGTGGTGGCGCGACGAAATGCCGCGGATGCGGGACGCCGCGTTTGCACGGGAGTTTGAGGAGCAGTATTCGAAGATATAGGTCGCACAGGGAAGGGCTAGGCCCCTGCCAGGGACCTCGCGCAGGCACACCGTTAGAGGTCGCCGGCGCAGTCCAACCGCCCCGACACCTCAATAATGCGGCGGAGGCTCGTCCTTCGGCATATGCGGTGCGTCATCGCCCGCATCGCCCCGCTGCACCTGCTCTGCCACGACGTTGAGCGAGGCTTCCAACCGGTCGATGCGCTGCTGTTGCCGCACCAGCGCCTCGCCAAGCTCGCGGATGGTTTCTTCCTGAAAGGAAAAGCGGGACTCCAGATCGATCAGGCGATGTTCGGTGTCGTCCACGGGCAAATCATCCGCGCCAATGGCGTGGGTCCACGTCTGTGAGCCCGAACATCTGCCAGCGGTTGTCGCTGCCGTTGTCGTCCACGCTGAGGCCGCTGCCCGGGTGCGACTCCAAGGCATGGCGGATGCCCCAGCGGGAGATGCCCTGCACGCCCTGCATGGACTCCATTTCGTCGAACGAATAGAAGCCGGCCGCCGCGGTCTCGTCGCCGTCGCTCGCCGGTTCGCCGTCCACGTAGTCGAGCCGGCAGACGACGTAGATGTTCGTGCTCGGGCCAACGATCATGTGCCGGAATCCGACCACATCGCGGAAGCGCGCCTCCACGGCCGCCTCTTCACGCACTTCCCGCTCGACTGCGGTGGTTAGGAGTTCGTCGTGTTCTGCGTAGCCGCCGGGGAGTTGCCAGGTGCCGGCGTAGGGTGGCTGACCGCGCTGTATGAGCAGCGCGCGGGTCACGCCGCCGTCCTCGCGCAGGACGACGCCAGCGCAGCCGATGGAGAAGTCGCCAAAGAAGACGAAGCCGCATTCGCCATCGGGGCAGGCCTGGCGGTCGCGTCCGCCGTCATGGCGCATGACCAACTCGGTGGCGCAGCGAGGGCAGTAGGAGATGCGCGGCATAGGCGCCTCGGGTTCTGGCCGAAGGCGGGAAGTGTACGCTTGTGGCGGATGTTCATGAGGCTGACCAACGATGCGCCTGCATGTGATCGACGGCACGTACGAGCTCTTCCGCGCCCACTACTCCCGGCGTCCGACCCGGATCGCGCCCGACGGCATGGACGTCAAGGGCACGCTGGGGGTCGTCTCCTCCCTGCTCGGACTGCTGGCCGATCCGGAAGAGGCCGTCACGCACATCGCGGTCGCCTTCGACAATCCCATCGAGTCGTTCCGCAATGATCTGTTCGATGGCTACAAAACCGGCGCCGGCATGGATCCGGCCTTGGTTGCGCAGATGGATCTGGTGGAAGAGGCAACCGCCGCCCTCGGCATCGTGGTGTGGTCCATGGACACCCACGAAGCGGACGACGCCCTCGGCACCGCGGCCCGCCGCTGGGGCGACGGCGTCGACCAGGTTCGCATCATGACGCCGGACAAGGACTTGGGGCAGGTGGTCGTCGGCAACCGCATCGTTCAGGTGGACCGGATGCGCCGCAAGGTGATTGATGCCGATGGCGTGCGACAGAAGAACGGCGTCGATCCCGAGTGCATCCCGGATTGGCTTGCGCTCGTGGGCGATACCGCCGACGGCATTCCGGGCGTCCCAGGCTTCGGCGCCAAGACCGCGGCCACCTTGCTGAACCGTTTCCGCACGATAGACGCGATCCCCCGCTCAGCCTTCGACTGGCCGGCGGCCGTACGCGGCGCGCCCCGTCTTGCCAAGGCTCTGAACGAACACCGGGAGGCAGCGGCGCTGTATCGCCACCTGGCAACGCTCGACTGCGACGTGCCGCTCGCGGAACGTCTTGTAGACCTTGAGTGGCAAGGCGCGGACCGCGAAGCGTTCGACCTCCTGGCCGAACGACTCGGCGGCATCGCCATGCAGCCGCAGCGCTGGCGGTGAACCTTCAGAAACGCGGCAGCGTGCCCTGAAGGCGCGTTGGCAGTTCGCTTGCGCAAACTGCGAGCGCTGAACAAAGACGGGCCTTTGGAGGGAAGGCATTCTGCCGTCCCTGGCGTGCCGCCAGGCGTGCGGACCAACTACTGGCTCAGAAGAATGCGCCTATCGGCGCATTGGGAAGGCAGGATGCCCTCCCTCCAAAGGCCCGTACAAAGCCGACAGCCTCCCATGGAATGAACCGCGCAACCCCAATGATCGTACGGCGCTTTCTTCGTAGGGACGGGCTTATCCCGTCCCGTTCCGAGTTCGTCGAAGCGCCCAGCACGGGACGGGACAAGCCCGTCCCCTACGAAGAAAGCCGCATTAGCCAGAAACCGGCGCGGCCCTAAGGGCGGCCTGGGCGGCGGCAAGTCGAGCTGCTGGTACGCGCCCCGGGGAGCAGCTCACGTAATCCAGGCCCGCCCGGTGGCAGAAATCGATGGACGCAGCGTCGCCGCCGTGCTCGCCGCAGATGCCGAGCTTGAGGTCCGGGCGCTCGCCGGTGCCGAGGCGCACAGCTTCGGTGACGAGCCGGCCGACGCCAGCCTCGTCGAGGCTAGCAAACGGATTGCCGGCGTAGATTTCCTTCTCCACATAGCTGTCGAAGAACTGCCCCATGTCGTCGCGGGAGAGGCCGAGGGTCATCTGCGTCAGGTCGTTGGTGCCGAAGCTAAAAAACTCCGCCACCCGGGCGATTTCGTCGGCGGTGATGGCAGCGCGAGGTACCTCGATCATCGTGCCGACGGAATAGTCGATCGTGCGGCCCGCGTCTGTCATTACCTCCTTGGCGACGCGTCGCACGATCGCCGTCTGGTCCGCGAGTTCTTCGGCGAACCCCACCAGCGGCACCATGATCTCTGGTGCAACGACGACCGCATCGGCGCCTGACGACGCGGCGATGGCGGCCTCGAATATGGCGCGCGCCTGCATCTCGGTGATCTCGGGATAGAGGATGCCCAAGCGGCAACCCCGGCAGCCGAGCATCGGATTCTCCTCGGTGAGGGCGCGGGTGCGCTCGGCGATGTAGTCGATGGACAGACCCAACTTCTCGGCCAGGGCGTGACGGATGCGCTCGTCCGCCGGCAGGAACTCGTGCAGCGGCGGGTCCAGCAGGCGGATGGTCACCGGCCGCCCGGCCATGGTGCGGAAAAGCGCCGTGAAGTCCTGTCGCTGGAACGGCAGCAGGCCGGCGAGGGCATCGCGCCGCTGTGTCTCGTCCGCCGCGAGGATCATCTGCCGCATCGTGTCGATGCGCTCACCGCCGAAGAACATGTGCTCGGTGCGGCACAGGCCAATCCCTTCAGCGCCGTATTCGATGGCCTGGCGTGCCATCTGCGGAGTGTCGGCGTTGGTGCGCACACGCAATCGACGGCACTCGTCGGCCCAGTCCATCACCGTGCGGTAGCGGGCGTATGCAGCACTGCCGGCCGCCTCGCGACGACCGGACAGCACGCGCCGCACCTCTGAGTCGGTGCTGGCGATGGCGCCGGCGTAGATGGCGCCGGTGGAACCATCCACCGAGATGACGTCGCCTTCCTCCACCACCACATCACCCACCGCGAGTGCGCGCTCCGCGTAGTCGATGCGAATGGAAGCGGCCCCGCACACGCAAACCTTGCCGAGCTGTCGCGCCACCAAGGCCGCGTGCGACGACACCCCGCCTCGGGTAGTGACGATCCCGTCAGCGTGGAGCATTCCCCGAAGATCCTCGGGGCTGGTTTCAACGCGACACAAAATGACGCGATTTCCCGCGCGTGCCTGCCTTTGCGCCTCGTCCGAAGTGAACACGACATGCCCGCTTGCAGCGCCAGGGCCTGCCGGCAGACCGGCGGCAATCTGCGTCGCATCGCCGAGGGCATCGGGATCGAACACCGGCACGAGCAGGGCGTCCATGGCGTCCGCGGGAATCTTCAGCAAGGCCGTGGCGCGGTCGATGAGCCCTTCGTCGTGCATCTCGACGCCAATGCGCACCGCAGCCGGACCTGTGCGCTTGCCGTTGCGGGTCTGGAGGACGTACAGGCGTCCAGACTCGACGGTGAACTCGAAGTCCTGCATGTCGTGGAAACGCTGCTCCAGCGTCTGCCGCACTTCGTCGAGTTCGCGGTGAATCGCTGGCACCTCACTCGCCATCTCCGCAATTGGCCGCGGCGTGCGCGCGCCGGACACCACGTCCTCCCCCTGGGCGCGCACGAGGTATTCGCCATACAGAGTCTTTTCGCCGGTGGCCGGATCCCGCGTGAATGCAACGCCCGTGGCACTCGCATCGTCGAGGTTCCCGAACACCATCGCCTGCACCGTCACCGCCGTGCCCCAGTCGCGGGGAATGCGGTAGCGCTGGCGATAGAGCACGGCCCGCTCGTTCATCCAAGACCGGAACACGGCCCGGATCGCGCCCCATAACTGCGCCTGCGGTTCCTGCGGGAACGGCTCGCCGGTGCGCGCTTCGATCAGGTCGCGAAATCGCGACGCAACCTGCATCAGTGCTTCGGCATCCAAGTCGCCGTCGCTCGGGACCGCCGCCTTGCGTCTCGCCGCCGCGAGGACGTGCTCAAACGGATCCGGCAGGTGCGCCGAGGAAGCCCGGACGCCCAGCACGACACCGCCGTACATTTGCAGGAAACGCCGGTAGCAGTCCCATGCGAAACGGGCGTCTGAAGTGCGCTCCGCCACGGCCTGCACGGTGGCGTCGTTGAGCCCCAGATTGAGAATGGTGTCCATCATGCCGGGCATGGACTCCCGCGCTCCGGAGCGCACCGACAGGAGCAGGGGGTTGCCGGTATGGCCGAAGCCCCGCCCTTGCTGCTCCTCCACCTCGACAAGCGCGGCTTCGACCTCTTCGAGAAGCCCATCGGGCAGTTCCCCGTCGTGAGCGTGGTAGTGGTTGCACATCTCGGCGGCGATGGTGAACCCCGGTGGCACTGGCAACCCTATACGCGACATCTCCGCTAGGTTCGCACCCTTGCCGCCGAGCACATCCCGCATGTCCGCATGGCCGTCGGTGCGCCGGCCGAAGGCGTACACAAGCGGGCTCTTGCCGTTGACTTCGTTCATCAAGCCAGCATACAGGCGAGGTACCCGGCTACGGCAACGTGGTCACACCCGGAACGCCGGCGAACGCTCGGTCGAACGTCATGATGCGCCCTACGCCGTGCGAGGACATGACCGCCAAATGGAGGCAATCTCGTGCCGAGAGTCCGGGTTGTGCGATGGCATGATCCGTTGCCGCCATCACATCATCGCGCGTAACGTCAAACACGCGGTCGGTCATGTTGTCCAGCAGCGCGAAAGCTCGGCTTGCAGCTTCCCGACGATCCACTGCCACGTACCGATGCAAAACCTCCTGATACACCTCGGCGCTGGTGACGTAATCCTCCTCGGGACTGTCGCGGAGGAACGCAACGACGAGCTCCCGATTCGGATGGGGCGCGCCAATCAGATACATCGGAACGTTCGAGTCAACGAAGATCACGCCCGCGCTCGATGTCCGCCAGCATGACGTCAATGTCCGCCGTCGGGTAGTTGTAGGTCAACGCCTGCTCGACGGCATTCAGGCGCCGTATCGCCTTCTCCGACAAGCGCGGATTCCCCGCTGCCCCCGGCGGCATGGTCCCCGACAACCCCGCATCTCGTTCCAGTTCCTCGGCTCGACGCTTCACAAGCTCCTGCAATTCCGTTGTCATCTTCCGGTTCGTGGCGCTGCAGGCCGTCTTGAAGCGCGTGTGCAAGCTTTCTGGGAGATTGAGGCTCAGCCTCTTCAACGGCTCGGCTTGCACCGTCCGTCGCTCTACTTCGTCGCCGTATGGCGTGGCCAAGGGTTCACCTCCTTGAGGGGAGTTTCGTGCAGGCCAACGATGCACGAGAGATGGCTAGCGTGGCCACTCGGCCCTGACGTGCGCAATCCGTGGCTGTCAACTCCGTGTCGCGTTTCCTGTTCGACACAATTGTACACACAAGATGTTTTGCACAAATCAACCTTTAGGTAAAACCCTTCACGGTCGTTGTCCAAGGAGTGCGCGAAACGATGCACGACGGGTTGGCCAACGCGTTCCGTTTGGTGTTTTGATGCCACGAGCCGAGGGTTGCGGAGGAGCGAATGGCAAGGACGGTGGTTGGGTTCCTGCTAGGAGGAGTGCTTGGCGTCGTCGTGGGCGCCGGTGGGATGCTGCTGGCGTTCCCGTTCCTGTTCCCGCCGCCCGAGGTCAACGAGACGGTGGCTGCGATGGCCGGACGCGACGTCGCGCCGCTGGTCGAATCTCGCTTCCGGGAGGGTGTTGCCGGGCAGGATGCGGCACATTGGGGTCGCGGCGGCGTGCGCGCCTACCGCGCCGAAGACGGCAACGTGCTGATCGAGCTGCAGCGGGACTTCGAGGTGGGGCCGGGGCCGAACTTCTGGCTGTATCTGAACGACGTTGGCGGCGTCGACGACGAAGGCGATTTCGAAGCCGACGACCGACGCAAGCGAATTGCGAAGCTCAAGAGCTTTACGGGTTCGCAGGTTTATGTCGTCAATGCCGGAGACTTCGAGAGCGCCCGCGCCGTTACCGTCTGGTGCGAGAGCTTCGACCAATACATCGCTTCGGCGGACCTCTAGCGATCGCCTCCTCTGGAGTTCCTGCCCCGGCGCGGACGCCGAGAGCTGGCGCGCCGGCATAGTTCCGGTCTCGTCTCGGCAAAGCGCGGGAAGGGACTGGAGGGGAGGGCGGGCTCCTCCCTCCGTCGCGTCAATTCACCCGCGTCTGCGCCTGCCGGCCGAGTTCCACCAGTTTCAGCGTGCCGCCGGAGTTGTCGAGGCGCGTGATGGAACCGTTGTCCGGGGCGAAGGTGATGAGGTCGTCGGCATTTGTTGCCGCTCCCACCAGCACGTTGATGGCGATGAAGTGGCTGAATGCGACGGCGTTCGTTTCTTGCGCGAGCGCCCAGGCGATCATGGCCTGACGCCACTCGAGAAGAGACGGTTCGAGATCGGTCCACGTGCCGCGCATCACGCCGCGCAGCCAGGCGGCGCGTTCTTTGAGGTCGGTCGTTGGCGATGGGATCTCGGCGATGCGCTCTTCTAGGGTCGGCTTGACGTTCCACATGGCGACGAGTGGCGTCGCGGTTTCCCGCGTGCGTGCCAGCGGACTCGTGAACACCGGCACCGGCTCCCGTAGCATCCGCGCCAGCTCCTGAGCGGCCCGCGTGGCCTGCTCGCGGCCGGTGTCATCGAGCCCGGGATCGCGATGTGAGCCGAACCCCGCTGCCGCCCTGCCGTGTCGCACCATGTAGATCGTCGCCACATCTCCTCCCGCTTGTTCCACGCCAAAAGCCTTACAATGCGGCGTTTTGCCCCGCCGACGCCACCGATGAACGTCCACGACTCGACCCTTTCCCCGGACATGTTGCCGGACTCCACCGTGAATGTGCGGGAGTCCTTTGGCCTCGACCAGGACCTCACCGTGCCGTCCTTTCGCCGGCGCACGGAGCATGTGCCCGACATCGACGACGACTATCGCTTCGATCCCGATACGACACTCGCGATCCTCGCCGGCTTCGCCCACAACCGCCGGGTGATGATCCAGGGCTATCACGGCACCGGCAAGTCCACCCACATCGAGCAGGTGGCGGCGCGGCTCAACTGGCCCTGCATCCGCGTCAACCTCGACAGCCACATCAGCCGCATTGATCTGGTCGGCAAGGACGCCATCGTCATCGAGGACGGCCAGCAGGTCACCACCTTCCGCGAAGGCATCCTGCCGTGGGCGCTGCAACACCCGACCGCGCTCGTGTTCGACGAATACGATGCCGGGCGCCCGGACGTCATGTTCGTCATCCAGCGCGTGCTCGAAGTCGAGGGCAAGCTGACACTTCTGGACCAGAACCGCATCGTCACCCCGCACGCCGCATTTCGCCTCTTCTCTACGACGAATACCGTCGGCCTCGGCGACACCACCGGGCTCTATCACGGCACGCAGCAGATCAACCAGGGGCAGATGGACCGCTGGAACATCGTCACGACGCTCAACTACCTGCCGCACGACATGGAGGTGGACATCGTCTACGGCAAGGCCAAGGCGTGGCAGGACCACGACGAAGGCCGTCGCATGATCGCGTCGATGGTGGGGGTGGCGGACCTCACCCGCAAGGGTTTCATCAACGGCGACATCTCGGTCGTCATGTCGCCGCGTACCGTGCTCACCTGGGCCGAGAACGCCGACATCTTCAACGACGTGGGCTTTGGCTTCCGGGTGTCGTTCCTGAACAAGTGCGACGAACTCGAACGCCCCATTGTCGCCGAGTATTACCAGCGCTGCCTCGGAGAGGACCTTGGCGACGCCACCCGTGGCATCACCCTGAAGTCGTGAACCTTTCGGGCATGATCCATCCATGAGCGACGACGACCTGCCCATCGAGACCTACAAGCGCGCCACCACGGCCACGATGCGCGCGCTGGCGGAGAACGACGAACTCGATG
>VXPR01000476.1:10895-10999 GCA_009839405.1 Gammaproteobacteria bacterium | reverse complement strand
TGAGGGCGACGGTGAAGGCGGACCAGCCCCCCCTCCGAGAAAAGGCGAGGACGCCGTGTTGGATGAACCGAGGAACGCGGAAGATTCGACCAGCCCCCCCTCCG
>VXPR01000476.1:9425-10885 GCA_009839405.1 Gammaproteobacteria bacterium | reverse complement strand
CCTTTTCTCGACTCCCCCGCAAGGGGGGAGTGACAGGGCCCGCGAACCGCTTGGCTCGGGGGATGCACCGATAGGTTCGACACGGGCCCCGTGGGCGACCCTTGTGGTCGCCCGTCTTTGGGGGGAGCCCTGCTCCTCAGCGCCAGGAAGTGCCCATGGGCGTCAGTTCCCGGCGCGCCAGTCTGCGATGGCCTCCGAGAATCGGCGGGCGAGTTCCCGGTTCGTCTCCAGGCGGCTGTCGCCCCAGTAGCCGGCTTGGTAAGGCGGGCCCCACATGGGTTGGGCGTCCCAGTGGCAGTTGATGTAGGCGAGGGCGCGGATGGTGCGCCGGTGTTCGTGCAGGAAGCGGAAGAGCGGCGCATACCAGGCGTGCCAGATCTCCTCTTCCCTGAGCATCCGCACGCCGCCGCCAGCCGTGCCGTCCCATAGCGGCCCGGTGAATCGACGGGTGAGGCGCGTAAGGTCATAGCCCTGCGGCGCCGCCTCCGCCACCATCACCGGCTTGCCCGACGTCTCGGCAAGCGCCAGCACTTCCTCTGCCAGTTGCCTCGCGGCCCTAGGCTTGGCGCCGGTTGTGGGCTCTTCGTCGGGGTGCAGAAACCAGGAGAAGGCGAGCCAGTCGACGTAGTCGTCGCCCGGATACCAGGCGCGGATGTCTTCGTGCTCGCCGTCGAGAATGTCGTCGAGCGGCGACGCGGATGCTTGCCAGACAAACTGCACGTTTTCGGCGAGTGCCCCGGAACGAAGGCGATCGACGACGTAGCGGAACAGGCGCCGGAAGCGATCCGCGTCCTCGTAGCCGGTGTTCCAGGCGCCGTCGAACTCATAGCCGATGCGCAGAAACACCTGCCCCGGTACGTCGGCGAAGAGGTGGCCAAGGTGGTCGATTTCGACGTCGTAGGTGCCCGCCAAGACGGCGTCGATGCCGCCCATACGTGCCGCTTCGGTCAGGTCGAGCCCCACGGCCAAGTGCTTCGCGCCGAACGCGGTCGCGGTGCGGTGGGCGTTTACGGGGCCTGCGCCCCAGGAGTGCTCCCAATCCACCCGCTCGCCGCGCTCGTCAAGGCCAAGGCCGCCGAAGCCATCCGCCTTCGAGCGCAGGTTGTAGAGCGACAGGTACGCAGTCAGGCCGTCGGGAACCGGACAGCACCCGCTCGCGAGGTAGCCGCGAATGGAATCCAAGTCCTGGCCGATGAAGAGCAGGCGGGGTCCGTCGCCGGAGACGACGGTCGGCCACAATGCCAAGACCACCACCATGGCCTCGTAGGGGCGACGCATGCGTTGCCCGACTCGCAACGCCGCGCCGGCGAGGCACTCAATAGTGGCACTACGAGTCGTTGCTGACCGCCGGGCCAAGTTCGCTCCCTTCCCGTTGGTGCCAGCGCGCCCTGAAGGGCGCGTCGGGGGGGGGGGCCGGGCCCGAGGGCCACGCACACAAAGCACCAAGCCCCCGCGGGCGC
>VXPR01000476.1:2821-9415 GCA_009839405.1 Gammaproteobacteria bacterium | reverse complement strand
CCCTACTCCCACCGCCGGGCCGGCGCGGAAGAATATCGTGTCTCTAGGTGTCTTTCCGGCCCCCGGCCCCAGTTTGCCTCCTTCGGCGTTGGCGCCAGCGCGCCCTGAAGGGCGCGCGTGCTCGCGTTCGCTCGCAGCTACGACTAGCAGACTCCGCACTTCGCCGCTGCGCGGCAAAGTCCGACAGACTGCTAGCGCCACAAGAACCGTTGCCTTCGAACAGCTTCTTGCCCCAGCCCAAGCCTCTCATCAGGCTCGTAGAATGCCCCAAGATTCCCGCACTAGGGTAGCCGCGAGCATGTCGATGCACATCTGGAAGTCCTGGCGAGGCACCTTCGCGGCGGGAGTCGTTGCCGGAGCCACCGCAACGCACCTCGCCGCCTGTGATACAGCCGAGCGCGAGGCGGGCGCCGAGACACCCACCTCCGATGCCGCGTCTGCCATCGTTCCCGCGCCGGCGTACCGCGAACCCTACGGCCCGCCCGGTGCCGGCTCTGCCCTTGACGCGGCCATCGCGGTGCGCGAAGCCTTGACCGAAGAGCAGGCGAGCGTCCTCACGCTGCCAATCGACAGCCCGCTGCGTGGCAACTGGTCGAACCTCCCGGCGAGCATGGTGAGCTTCGACCACAACGGCGTCCGGCTCGGCGACTTGACGCCCGAGCAGCTTGCGCGGGTCTTTGACTTTCTGGCCGCGGCGCTCGGTCCGCACGGCTACGAGACCGTGACGCAGGTGGTGGCCGCGGAAGCGGTGCTAGGGCAGTCTCTTTGGGCGCGGGTCGGGGGGCTGACAGAGGAAAACTATTGGCTCGCGTTCTTCGGTGAGCCTTCTGCCACCGGCGCCTGGGGTTGGCAATTCGGCGGTCACCACCTAGGCGTAAACGGCAGCTTCGCCGGTGGCAAGGCGACGAGCCTTTCCCCAACCTTCCTCGGTGCCGAGCCGGCAAGGTTCACGCTGGCCGGCCTCGAAGCGGCGCCGCTCGCAGACGAACTCGAAGCCGGTCGAGCCGTCATGCGGGTCCTGCCGGCGGAACTCAAGGCCGAGGCGACCATCGGGCCGTCGCAAATGCAGGCCGGCGCCGGACGGGATGGCGAGATTCCGGAACTGCGCGGCAGCGCGGTGGCAAACTGGCCGAGCGAGGCCCGATCGCTATTGCTGCAAACCATTCTCCATTGGGTGGCGCTGCAACCTCCCGAACACGCGGCACCGCGCATGGCGGAACTGGAGGAGACCGTCCACGAACTCCACTTCGCGTGGAGCGGCGCGACCTTGCAGGACGACGAAGACACCTACTTCCACATCCAAGGCCCCACCCTGATCATCGAGTTCGCAATCCAGGACATCGGCGAGGGTGGCCACTTCCACTCCGTGTACCGCGATCCCACGAACGAATACGGAAGGGGAACCCGTGGACTGTCAGGGCACCATCCGCCGGTGGACAGCGCGCTTCCAGAGGCAGCCTCCCCCTAGAGGCGTTACACGTCCGTCAAGCACGCGCACAGCCACTCGCCGCGCTCGTTGGGGTCGTTCGAGTTGCAGGTGAACTGGCCTTGCGGGCCACGTCGCGCCTCGAGGGGCGAATACCAGCCGTTCGGCCAGTCGTCGCAGAGATCGTCCTTGTCGAGCGTGACGATAGCCAGGCCCACGACCGCAGCGGCGAGAAGCCCCCAGCCGAGCACCTGTCCGCCCGTCAAGCACTGTCCGGCCGCGTCTCGGAGACACAGGGCGACGGGCGGCGCGTCCGGGCGCCGGGTGCCGCCGACCGGGACGGTCATCTCAACGCCGGAAATGAGATTCGCGCTGCCGAGCTTCGGCGTCACCTCGACGGTATGTGTGTTGGCACACCCCGCCAAGGTCAAGATCACGGCTAGCGCAAGGAAACCAATCGGTCGCGTTGTGTGCGCCAGCCATTCACGGCCGCGGCTTGCGTCGCGTGGAGTTGGAGTCACGCGGTCGGAGGCGGTGTCGTGGTTCCCGCCCCTTGCTTCAATGGGCATGGTCGGCTCCCTCAGGCAATGCGGTAGTCCGAGCCCCGGCGCCGAATCGACCCGACGGCAGGGCTGCGCCAGATCTGCGGTCGAGTCTACACCTTGCCGCGATCTCGGGGCAGCCCTTGCGCCCCCAACAACGGTCGTGGCGTGCACTTCCTGTCACTCCCCTCCGATACAGCCGTCCGGCTCGCCCTCCGGAATGTTCTGGAACCATGCATTCACCTGTGCCACACCCACGCCAGCGACGACAGCCCAAAGCGCGAACGCGCCTGCTACCCAACCGGTTGGCAAGAACGCAAAGGCGGCGATCCAAGCTGCAACGAAGACGGCCACGCGTCGCCGCATTCGCTGGGGCGGAACGGAGGGCCTATCGCCTTCGCGCGGTAGCGGGAACGCTCGCGGGCGCAGGAACCAGCCGTGCGCCAGCATCAAGCCGACGAACATCGGCCACGACGCGTCCTTGCGGCGGAACTCCGGGGCGTCGTCGAGTTCCGCATCCGGCACATCGTTGCCGAGCCGCGCCTCAATCTCCCGCCAGACATGCTGCGGCGTCGGGCGTTGGCCGGCGCCGCTCATGTTCTCGTGCGTGGGGCGGCAGCGCCACCGATAGAGCACGCGACTGTCGCGGTGAACCGCCAGTACGGCGGGCTGGTAGTAGCCCTTCGGATGGCTGGCCCACGAACGCATCCACAGATGTCCCGAGTTTTCGTTGGCAAAGAAGCTGAGGAGCCCGTCGTCCCGGCAGTGTTCCTTGATTTCGTGGTGCGGATCACCGACGCACGGGTAACCAAGCTCCCAAGCCAGTTCCGCTTCGGTGGCAAGGCTCTGCGGCTCGCTGGTGAGGCCGAACAGTTCCCCGCCGGCGGCACGAATCGCGTCCAAGACGCCCGACTTGACGAAGCTCCGCAACTCGGAGCGGCAGGGGGGTCACCACAGCCCGCGATAGACGAGGAGCACGGCGAACTCGTGCTTGCCAAGCACGCGATCAAGCCAGTCGCGGCGCACACCCTGAGGCGGGTCCAGAAGCGGCGGGATAAGCGAGGGCGCAGCTTCCACGGCAGAGACCTGAAATCGACCGTCTTGCCGCTCGACCCGAACCTGCTCGCGCAGACACATCTCGTCCTCGCACAGCACCAAGCCGAACTCGATCGCCTCGTCGGCAGGCGCCGCGAGCGCCTCGTCCGCATCCACGACCCCGGTGAGCTTGAAGGCGGCACCGCGCTCCTCGTTGACCCACTTGAGCGCCGCCGATGCGGCTGGCCTAAGCTCTTCGGGAATGTCATCGGCAACGGTGACCATGCGGCGGACCTGCAAGTGGGAAACGCATGGCGATTGGACAGCAATGCCGACCATCGTGCAACGGACGCGCCTCGCGCGCCGTAGCTCCAAGCGCCGCAGTTCGCGCCAGCGAACTGCCAACGCGCCCTTGAGGGCGCGCCTTCAGCTCCCGGCGTCGCGGGAGGCGATGCGCTGGCGCAGCAGGGCGTGAATCAGGTCGATGGTTGGCGTTGCGATGCCGGCAAGGATCGCGAGTTCCTGCACCGCACCGAGCATTGCCTCGTGTTCGAGCGGACGGCCGAGTTCGAGATCCTGAAGCATCGAAGTTCGGTGGGCGCCGACGTTGGCGACGCCGGCCAGGCGGCGCTCCACCGAGATGGAGAAGCGGGCACCGAAGGCTTCGCCGACGGCACGACCCTCGTCCATCATCGACTTGGCGATGGTGCGAGTGTCTGCGTTGGTGGCCAGCACGTCGAGGGTGGCACCGGTGAGAGCGCTCAAGGGGTTGAAGGCGAGGTTGCCCCAGAGCTTCATCCAGATCTCGTCGCGCACGCGCGGGCGCACTGGCGCCTTGAAGCCAGCATCGCGAAACGCCGTTGCCAAGGCCCGGGCGCGGTCGCTGGAGGAGCCATCCGGCTCGCCCAGCACCAGCTTGTTGCCTTCCGTGTGGCGCACGACGCCGGGCGAGACGATTTCGGCAGCGGGATAGACGACGCAACCGAGTGCCCGCTCCGGGCCTATGCGCTGCCAAAGAACGCCGCCCGGGTCCACGCTTTCCACATGGCGTTCGCCCCAGGGAGAGTCGAGCGCGTGGAAATACCACCACGGGATGCCGTTGACGGCGCTGACGACAGCGGTTTGCTCCCCTACGAGGTCGAGGATGCCGTCCACCACGGCGGGGATCGAGTGCGCCTTCAGCGTGACGATCACCATGTCCTGGGCACCGAGTTCGCCTGGCCTGTCCGTGGCGCGGACCTGTGCGGTGCGCCTGCCGCCTTCCTGCAGGAGCGTGAGGCCCTCAGTCCGCATCGCTTCGAGATGTGGCCCGCGCGCCACTAAGGATACGTCGAGGCCAGCCTCTGCAAGCGGCACGGCGAGACAGCCACCGATGGCGCCGGCACCGTATATGCAGACCTTCATGCCTCGATGCCAAGCGCCTTGGCAAGGCCGATGCGCTGGATCTTCCCGGTTGGGCCCTTGGGAATCTCGTCCACGAACAGGATGCGACGCGGCACCTTGAAGTCGGCCAGGCGCTCTGCCGCGAAGTCCCTGAGATCGCGTTCGCTGGCATTTGCGCCATCGGCCAGCACTACCGCCGCGGCCACGTCCTCGCCGAGCCTTGGATGGGGCGCCGCAAAGGCGCACACCTGCTGCACCGCCGCGTGATCCAGCAGCACTTCGTCGATTTCGAGCGGCGCGATCTTCTCGCCGCCGCGATTGATGATCTCCTTTAAGCGTCCGGTGACCTTGACGTAGCCGTCGGCATCCATGACGCCCTGGTCGCCGGTGCGGAACCAGCCGCTGTCGTGAAACGCGCCGGCATTGGCTTCGGGATTGTTGAGATAGCCGGTGGTGACGTTGGCGCCGCGAATGACGATCTCGCCCTCTTCGCCCGTTCCAAGCGCGGCTCCCTTCGCATCCATGATGGTCACTTCCGGCCCTGCCGCCGGGCCCACGCTGCCTGGCTTGCGCGCCTTGGGCGGCAATGGGTTCGAGCACATCTGATGCGCGGCTTCGGTCATGGCGTAGGCCTCGATCACCGGCACGCCGAACACCGCCTCGAGTTGCTGCATCACCTGGGGCGGAAGGGAAGCCGACGAGGAACGGATGAAGCGCAGCACGCTGGCCCGCACGGTGTCCTCGTTGCGGCCAGCGCGCGCCAAAATCGCCTGATGCATGGTCGGCACGGCGCTGTACCAAGTCGGTTTCGCCTCGCCGAGCCAAGCAAAGAAGCGCAAGGCATCGAAGCCGGGCGAGCAACTGACGCTGGCACCGGCCGCAAGGGTGGCGAGAACCGGCGCCACGAGGCCGTGAATGTGGAACAGGGGCATGACGTTGAGGCAGCGGTCCGAGGGCGCGAGCGCCAGCGTCAGGGCGATATTGGTCGCGGAGGCGCAGAGGTTTGCCTGACTGAGCGGCACCATCTTGGGCCGCGAGGTCGTGCCGGAGGTGTGCAGGATGAGCGCCGTGGCATCGGCGTCGCGTTTCGCCACAGCCGCTTCGACAACGCCATCGAGGGCGAACTCGCCAGCGCGCTCCCCCTCGCTGAGCGAGATGACGCGAATGCCTCTCGCTTCGGCGACCGCGACGGCGGGCGACTCGGAGCCGTCGTCGACCACCAAGGCGCGCGCATCGAGGTCGTCGAGATAGAACTCGAACTCGCTCTCCTTGTACGCCGGATTCAGGGGCGCGGTGGCGCACCACGGCGCCATTGAGACAAACGCGCTGGCCGCGAGCGGGCCGTTCGGAAGCACGATGGCGACGCGATCGGTCGCGCTCACGCCGGCGCCACGCAACTGGCGGCCGACGGCATGTACCTGGCTGCCGAGGCCCCGGTAGCTGAGCGCAGTGCGCCCGGGGGCACCGATGGCATCCGCTTCGCCGGCGGCAGTGCCGCGAGCGGCGCCGGCGGCGAGAAGCTCCGTCAGGGCCTGCAACAATCCACCCTCCACGTCGGCAAATGCGGTGCGGTTGACAGCTGCCGCGCCAACCGATGAGAAGCTTGAGGTTGGTCGGGACGGCAGGATTTGAACCTGCGACCACCACACCCCCAGTGTGATGCGCTACCAGACTGCGCTACGCCCCGAAGTGGCGAAACTATAGCAGCACGATCCACGTGCCGACCCGCGACACGGCTTTCACCGCTCGAGTTCGGCGAGGAGGCCCTCGAGGTCGGCGCGGAGGTCGCGGATGGCTTGCTGCGAGCTGGTCGTATCGCTCGGTTCCGACTCGCGCATGCGCTGTCTCGCGCCACCGATGGTGAAGCCTTGGCCGTAGAGCAGTTCGCGAATGCGACGCACCACCAACACGTCTCGATGCTGGTAGTAGCGCCGGTTTCCACGGCGCTTGACGGGGCGCAACTGGGGGAACTCCCGCTCCCAGTAGCGCAGCACATGCGGCTTGACGGCACAGAGTTCGCTCACCTCGCCGATGCTGAAGTAGCGCTTGCCGGGAATGGGCGGCAATCCGTAGTTCTGCGCTAGGGCCTCGGCGCCCGCGGCGCTTGCGCCCGTGGCGACTCTACGATCCGAGTCCACCGTCGCCGATCCTTGCCCGCAGCTTCTGCCCCGGGCGGAAGGTCACGACGCGTCGCGCCGTGATCGGAAT
>VXPR01000476.1:0-2811 GCA_009839405.1 Gammaproteobacteria bacterium | reverse complement strand
CTCCTCGCCGGTGCGCGGATTGCGCCCAGGGCGACGAGATTTGTCGCGTAGCTCAAAGTTGCCGAAGCCGGAAAGCTTGACGCTTTCGTTCCGCTCAAGCGCCGCGCGGATCTCCTCGAAGAACAGCTCGACGATCTCCTTGGCTTCGCGCTTGTTCAGGCCAACGTCCTCGAACAGTCGCTCGGCCATCTGCACCTTGGTCAACGCGCCCATTGGAAAGTCCGCATATACCCCTCCAACCAGAGTTCCCCCTAAGGCGCTACCCCGCCCCAGATCGCAAGCGCGCACCAACCTCCCTTGCCAGCGCCGCCACCACGCGATCCACGTTGTCGTTGATCTCGCCTTCCTCTAGGGTGCGTGACGGATGCTGCAACGTCAAGGCGATTGCGAGGCTTTTCTCACTGGAATCAATGCCTTCGCCGGTGTATAGGTCGAACACCGCAAATTCGCGCAAAAGCTCGCCGAGTTGCTTGCGCGTGACGGCCTCGACCGTCGCCGCTGGCACGTCCCGGTGCAGCAGCAGCGCCAGGTCCCGACGCACGCTTGGATGCCGCGAGACGCCGGCGTTGCGGCGGGGACGGCGGCCAAGCAAGCCTTCGAGCGACAGCTCGAACACGAACACCCCAGGCGGCAGGTCGAGCGTGCGCTCCACCTCCGGATGCAGCCGGCCGAAGCACCCCACCGGCTCCCCATCGAGCACAGCCTGGGCCCGCTGCCCCGGATGCAAGGCGGGGTGATCGTCGGCAACGAACGTCGCCTCGCGTCCGCCCGGCGCGAGCAGGCGTTCGACATCGCCCTTGATGTCGAAGAAATCCACTTGAGAACCGTCTTGCGCCCAGGACTCCGCCTCGCGCGGACCGTAGGCGATGCCGGCACACAGCATCTGCTGCGCCTGGACTTCGCCTGCCGTGCCCGGACCGAAGCACTGACCGATCTCGAACAGCCGCACCCGGCTCGCCCGCCGCGCAAGGTTGCCGGCAAGTGCCCCGGCGAGCCCGGGCAAAAGCGTCGAGCGCATCACGGAATGCTCGCGAGACACGGCGTTGACCACCGCCACCGACGGTTCCCCGGGTTCGAACAGGTCCAGGTGGACGGGATCGACAAAGCTGTAGGTGATGGCCTCAGAGTAGCCGAGGTCCACGAGCAGGTCTGCGATGCGCGCCGTCGGCACCCGGCTGCGGGTGGCATGTCCGAGCGGCTGCACCAGCTTCGGCGGGTGGCTCGCCACGGTGTTGTAGCCGTGAACCCGCAGCACCTCTTCCACGAGGTCTTCTTCACGCTCGATGTCGAAGCGGTAGCTTGGCGACGTGACGACCCAACGTGTCTCGTCCCCTTCGCCGGACGCCTTCGGCGCGAAACCAAGGCGGTCGAGGACTCGCTCAGTGACCTCCGGCGGCACCGCCTCGCCCACCAGCGCGTCGAGCCTAGCGCGACGCAATGTGACGTGTTTCGGCACCGGCAAGTGGGCTTCGCTGGTGGCATCGACCACGGGTCCAGGCGCACCGCCGACGATCTCGAGCAGGAGCGCGGTGGCACGCTCCACGGCCAGGTGCTGCAACTGGTAGTCGACGCCCCGCTCGTAACGGTGCGCGGCGTCGGTGTGCAGCCCAAAGCGACGCGCCGTACCCATCACCGCCAGCGGCGCAAAGAACGCGCATTCGAGGAATACGTTGACGGTGGATGCGCGCACCGCGGTTCTCGCACCGCCCATGACACCGGCCATGGCGACCGCACCGTCGTCGTCGGCGATCACCAGCTCCGCGTCATTCAGCGTCGCAACGCGCCCGTCAATCAGGGTGATTCGCTCGTCCGGCATCGCGCGCCGAACATCGATGCCTCCGCAAAGGCGGTCGAGGTCGAAGGCGTGCATCGGCTGGCCGAGTTCGAGCAGGACATAGTTGGTCACATCCACCACTGGGTCGATGCTGCGCAGGCCCGAACGGCGCAGGCGCTCCCGCATCCACAATGGCGATGGCCGCGTGATGTCGATGCCCTCGATGACACGCCCTAGGTAGCGCGGACAGTCCTCCGGCTGACTGAGCCGCACCCCGAACACGGCATCCGTCGACGCCGGCAATGCGAGGATGGACGGTGCAGTGACCGCCACGTCGCAGAGCAGTCCCACCTCCCGCGCCAACCCGCGCACGCTCAGCGCATCACCGCGGTTTGGCGTCAGGTCGATGTCGATGGTGGTGTCGTCGAGTTGCAGAGCGCGACGCAAGTCGTCGCCCACCACGAGGCCCTCATCAAGCTCCATCAAGCCGTCGGCGTCAGTGCCGATGCCGAGTTCCGCGGCGCTGCACAACATGCCAGCCGAGGCCACGCCGCGCATTTCGGCGGCGCCGATGCGAACGTCGCCCGGCAGCACCGCACCGACCCGCGCCAGTGGCGCAACCAGCCCAGGCGCGGCGTTGGGTGCACCGCACACCACATTGAGCGGCGCCTCGTCGCCGGCGTCCACTACACACACCGAGAGCTTGTCGGCGTTGGGGTGCGGTTCCACGGCGACGATGCGACCCACCACGACGCCGCTGAACTCGCCAGCCACAGGTTCGGTGCCGTCCACTTCGAGCCCTGCGTTGGTGAGCAGGTCGCAAAGCTCGGCGGTGGGCACCGTGGCCGGCGCCCACTCCCGCAGCCACAGGGCGCTGACTTTCACGCTGTGACGCGCCTCACGCGAACTGTTCCAGGAAGGCCAGCTCGTTGTCGAAGAAGAGCCGCAGGTCGTCCACCTCGAACAGCAGCGAGGCGAGGCGGTCGGCGCCGAAGCCGAAAGCGAAGCCGGTGTAGCGCTCGGGGTCGATGCCCGAC
>VXPR01000107.1 GCA_009839405.1 Gammaproteobacteria bacterium | reverse complement strand
CCCGTGGCCGCGCATCGGCCATGCCCACCGGAGTTTCACGGCAAGGGGGGAGTGATAGGAAAGTGCGCGCCACCGCCACTGTTGGGGATGCGAGGGCCTTCCTGTCACTCCCCCCTTGGGGGGGAGTCGAAAAGCGCCTCGCTTTTCTTAAGGGGGGCTTCTCGCAGAGGCGTGGGTTCTTAACTCCGGCGCAAGCGTCGTTTCCTACGGCGAGGCCCCCTTTGCGGCGCCTAAGGAGTCTCTGCTCAAGTCGGCTCGCCACTCGTTCGCGTGCTTCCTTCTTAGGGGCGACCCTTGTGGTGACCCCGCGCTGGTGTTTTTTCAGGCGGGGCCCCGCCAACACGGGCGACCACAAGGGTCGCCCCTACGAAATTAGGGAGGCCCCTTTTTCTATCCCCCTTACCCTTGCGAGGAGTCGAGAAACCCGAAGGTTCTTCGGTGGGGGGTAAACTCGCGCCAATGGACTCACGCAGAGGTTCCCGACGCATCTTGGAGGGGGAAAGCGAGGCAGCGATGCCGCCGGCGCTGTCGGATGGCGTCGTCATTGGCGTTCTGGGGCTCGGCTATGTCGGCCTGCCGCTCGCGGTGGAGTTCGGTCGGCGCTACGAGACGCGTGGTTTCGACACCTCCTCGGCGCGCATCGAGTCGCTCAGGATGGGCGTGGATTCCACGGACGAGGTGGATGCCGATCACCTTGGGTCGGCCGCGTCGCTCACGTTCACCGACGCTGCCGAGGACCTCGGCGGCTGCGATGTCTTCGTCATCACCGTACCGACGCCCATTGACGCGGACAACCGTCCGGACCTTGCGCCCCTCGAAGCGGCCAGCCGCGACGTGGGCCGCGTCATTCAGCGCGGCAATGTCGTGGTGGTGGAATCCACCGTGTTCCCGGGCGCCACCGAAGAGGTTTGCGTGCCCATCGTCGAAGGGGAATCAGGTCTCGTCCTCAACCACGGCTTCTTCGCCGGCTACAGCCCGGAACGCATCAACCCCGGCGACCGCAAGCGCCGCCTGCCGGACATTGTCAAGGTAGTGGCCGGATCAACCCCGGAGGCCCTCGACTTTCTTGATGCCCTGTACGGTTCGGTCATCCGCGCCGGCACCCACCGAGTGCCGAGCCTGAAGGTCGCCGAGGCCACCAAGGTGATCGAAAACACCCAACGCGATCTCAACATCGCGCTCGTCAACGAACTCGCGCTCATCTTCGAGCGGCTCGGCCTCGACACCGGAGAGGTGCTGGCGGCGGCCGCCACCAAGTGGAACTTCCTGCCGTTTCAGCCTGGGCTGGTGGGCGGGCATTGCATCGGCGTGGACTCGTACTATCTCACCCACAAGGCGCAGCAGGTCGGCTACCAGCCCGATGTCATCCTGGCCGGTCGCCGCATCAACGACACCATGGCCCAGCATGTGGCCAAGCGCGTGGTGGGACTTTTGCAGGCGCACGGCACCGCGCCGTCGTCGGCGCGCGTGCTGGTGCTCGGACTCGCGTTCAAGGAGAACACCTCCGACATCCGCAACACCAAGGTGGCGGACCTCGTGGCGGCCTTGGCGCAGGACGGCGCCCGAGTCGATGTGCACGATCCACGCGTGGACCCGGCCGAGGCGGCCAGCATCGGCATCGTCCTTGAGGCGGAACCGCCCAAGGGCAGCTATGACGCCGTGGTGATTGCCGTGGCGCACGACGAGTTCAAGCGCTTGGGGCCGGAGAGCATCCGCGCCTTGGGCAAGCCGGGGTGCGTGCTGTTCGACATCAAGCACGTGCTGCCACGGGAAGCCGTGACGGCCCGCCTTTGACGCGCAAGGGAGACGACATGGGATCACACATTCGCCAAGGCTTCGGCACAGTGCGACCGTATCTCTACGGCGCCTACGAACTGCCGCAGTTCCTCGTCGACGTATTCGGCGCCCGGGAGATCGAGCGCCACGAGCAGCCGAATCGCCGCGGCGCGCACGTGGAACTCGCCCTTGGCGACGGCGCGCTGGTGGTGGAGGCCGGCGAGTTGCCGCCGACGGCCAAACCCACGGCAGCTTCTGTGTACGTTTATGTCGAGGACGTGGACACGGTGTACCAACGGGCCACTGCGGCCGGCGCAGAGACCATCCATCCGCCCACGGACCAGCCCTACGGCGAGCGAAGCTGCGGCTTTACCGCCTTCGGCAACACGTGGTGGGTGGCCACCTACATCGGTTGAACCAGGGATCGACGTCGGGTTCAGTTCTCGCGCCCTTCGTTGACACCAACGCGCCTCGTCTCCCACACTCCGATTCGCGACCGGAGCGCAACGACCATGCTGAAACGACTCTACACCGACAATTTTCGCTGCTTTGAGAACTTCGAGGTACGCTTCGACGGCTCCAACGTGCTTCTTGGTCGCAATGGCACGGGCAAGACCTCGCTGCTTGACGCGCTTCGGCGTATCCAGGAGTTCGTGGTACGCGGCCGCAAGGTGGACGAGGTGTTCCCCGCTCGCGACTTGTCCGTGAATCAACGCCGCACCACCCAACGTTTCGAGCTCGATACGGAATCGGACGGTGATAGCTACGCGTACGAGCTGGTGGTTGAGCATCAACCCCAGCGGAACAGAGCTCGCGTCCTGGAGGAGGTCCTCCTACACAACGATCGGGTCGTGTTTTCGTTCAGCGAGGGAGACGCGCAGCTTTTTCACGATGACTACAGCGAGGGCCCAAACGTACCCTTCGACTGGACGCAGTCTGGCGTAGGGTTCCTCACGGAACGCCGTGACAACCAGAAAGTGACCCGCTTCAAGAAGGAACTGAGGAACTGCATCGTCGTTGGCCTGTGCCCACCTGCCATGGAGGCCGAAAGCAGAAGCGAGGACGAGTTTCTCGATCCGCTGATGCGCAACTTCACGGCTTGGTATAGGCGCGCCGCACAGGAAAACATGGCCGCCATCGCGCCACTGTTCCAAGCCTTGAAGCATGCCTTGCCCGGGTTCTCGTCCATCAATCTCACGGAGTCGGGCGAGAACACCCGTTCGCTCAAAGTGACTCTTGCGACGCCAGCGGGCGAGGCTGAAAGATACGGTTTTGATCAGCTTTCGGACGGCCAACGTGCGCTCGTTGCACTGTACAGCCTCCTCCATCTACCGTCGGACCGGCGCCCTGCGATTTTCCTTGACGAACCCGACAATTACCTGGCGCTGTCGGAGGTGCAGCCGTGGCTGGCCGCAGCGGCCCAAGGCTGTGGTGACTCCATAGAGCAGCTTGTTCTCGTCTCGCACCACCCGACGACCATAGACTACATGGGGGGTGCGTCAGGGTTGTGGTTCTCGCGGGATGGGAGTGGACCCGCCCGCGTTTCCGACGAACCCCCAAGCGTCGACAACCTGTCGGTCTCCGAGATCGTTGCTCGAGGCTGGGAATGACGACACGCGTAGTGCTGCTGTGCGAAGACCAATCCACCGACACGTTCGTTCGTCGATTCCTCCACAAACGCCGTTTCACGATGCATGACATACGGACATTGCCGTTGCCTAGTGGTAGGCAATCGGGAGAGCAGTGGGTGCGAGCCAGATTCCCGGACGAGCTTGCTGCCATTCGGCAGCGTTCCAACGATTTCCTCATTGTCGTCACTGACGCCGACAGCCATACGACGGCGGAACGTCGGGCCCAGCTCGATCGGGAATGCGACCGTGGCGGCATTCCCCAACAAACCGCGTCGGACCGAGCCATCGTCGTGGTTCCACGACGTAACATCGAGACGTGGTTGGAGTTCTTGGACAGTGGGGTGGGCGTTGACGAAAGCGTGACATACGCCAAGCGCTTCAGCGCGTCTGACCATCGTGCTCTGGCCGATCAGCTTACCGAATCTGCCACGAGGAACAGCGCCTTCCCGAGTCCGCGCCACCGTCGCTTGCCGAGTCCTGCGCGGAGTACAGGAAACTGAAGCGTTGAGCGGGACGATGGATGGTGCTACCTGGGCACGACCAGACGCTCCAGCACGATCTCGGCGCAGCGGCGGTTCTCTGGACGAAAGTCGCTGAGGCGCGAGTCCTGAATGCGGTAGCCGTCTTCGCTTGCGAGCACGTGGCGGCGTTCTCGCAAGGCCTCGATGCCGCGGGCGTACTTGCTGGCGGCATGGGGCCGTCGGGTTGGCATGGCGATGATCCCAACCTGGGCGCGCGCCGACAGGGCTTCGTAGAGCATCGAAACGCTGTCGGCGGTTACCCATACATAGCTCGCCCGCGCCAGCGCGTCTTGCAGGAAATCTTCAGGTGCCCTGCGCCACGACTGCCAGACGAGGTTCTCGCGTGGCGCCACCCGCTCCGCCAAGCCTGTCGGCGTCCGCCGAGAATCGCAGGCGGTCCAGCGGATTTCGGGAGACGCATCGGCGATGGCGCTGACCGCTTCGGCGACCGCGTCCGGTTGCCAGTCGTATGTGCGATTGGGCCCGCCGATCAGGACCAGTCCCTCGTCCGGCACCTTGCCTTCGTCGGTGGTGGGGCAAATCACCCCCCAGGTGCCCACGACGTTGCCCTTGTTCGGGTAATGGTCGTGCCGAGGCACGAAGATCAGGTCGAACAGGGAAAGGGGCAGCGACGGCTTCATCAACACCACCGTGCGGCCGCCGCACGCGGCCCGCGCGGCCAGCATGGGCAGGTGCGTGGCATGTCCCACGCCGACGATCAGATGCGGCGGCGGCAGCATTGCCTGGCCCCGGATATGGCGAAGAATCTCGCTCCAGAACATGGATTTACTGCGCATGTCGAGTTCGTATGCAGCCACCGGCGCCATTGCGGCGAGCCCCTGCAAGAGGCCGAGAGACTGCTTTTCGTGGCCAGGCTTGCCGTCGAGCAGGCGCCAAACGACCAATGCGTCTTTCACTTCCTCGGCAGAAGGGCGCTGACGAACATGAGGACGCGCAGGCGCAACCGGTCGAACAGCGCAAGTCCGGTCGCATCGGCGGCCTCGATCCGCTCCACCCAGGGGCGAATGCGCTCGTGCCGCCACAGCCGGCGGCGCAGTCCAGGCCGGTTGCTGGCCACGAGGAAGGCGCCGGCGATCAGGAGCGGAATGCCCGGCAGGATTGGCAGTGCGATGCCAACGAGTCCGAGAGCCAAGAGGCCAATGCCCACTGCGGGAACGGTGCGTTGCATGTGCTCTTTCCTTCGGTGCTTAGGAAATGCTGCGTCCGCCGTCGATGGGAAGGCAGACGCCGGTCAGGAACGATGCCTCGTCGGAGGCGAGAAAGGCGGCGCTGGCGGCAACGTCCGCTGGCTCCGTGAGCCGGCGCAGCGGGATGCCGCGAATGATGGCCTCGCGGTTGGCGTCGGGAAGCTCGTCCACCCCCAACGCGCCGCGCATGAAGCCGGTCTCCGCCGCCACGGGGTTCATTGCATTGACGCGGATGCGATGGCGCGCCAGCTCCACGGCGAGGCCCATCGTCATGGTCATCACTGCACCCTTGGTGGCGTTGTACACGGTCACGCCTGGCCGCGGTGCGATCGCCCCGATGGACGCGGTGTTGAGGATGACGCCGCCGCCAGCCTCGATCATGTGCGGCACCGCGTGCTTAACGCCGAGCCAGACGCCCTTGACGTTGGTGGCAAACACCCGCTCGAACTCCGATTCCTCGAGTTGCCAAGGCGGCCCCGAGAGATGCGAGAAGCCGGCGTTGTTCACCAGCACGTCGATGCCGCCGCGCGCCACCGCCAAGTCGACCATGGCCTTGATGTCGTCAGACTGCGAAACGTCGGCCTTGATGGGCACCGCGGCCTCGCCGATGTCCTTGGCGAGAGCCTGCGCGCCGGCCTCGTTGATGTCGGCGGCGATCACGGTCGCGCCTTCGGCACAGAAGCGCCGCGTCATGGCCTTGCCGAAACCGGATGCGGCACCTGTGACGATCACGGTCTTGCCGACGAAGCGTTGCATGTCTGGTAGCTCCCTTAGGTGAGGCTGTGGTCCATCCCGAACGCCGGATTCTCCTCGCGCGGTGCGCCAACCACCCGCGCCGGCACGCCGGCCACGGTGACATGCGGTGGAACGTCGGCAAGCACAACGCTGCCGGCGCCCACCTTCGCGCCTTCCCCCACGATGATGTTGCCGATCACCTTGCAGCCGGCCGCGAGCAGCACGCCACGCCGGATCTTCGGATGGCGGTCGCCGCTCTCCTTGCCCGTTCCGCCCAGCGTGACCGAATGCAGGATCGAGACATCGTCGTCGATCACCGCGGTCTCGCCAACGACGATGCCCGTGGCGTGGTCCAGCATGATGCCGCGCCCGATCTGCGCCGCCGGATGAATGTCCACGCCCAGTCCGACGCTGATCTGGCTCTGGAAGAAGAGCGCCAAGGTGTGCCGCTCGCGGTTCCACAGCCAGTAGGCGATGCGATGCGCCTGCAGCGCATGGAATCCCTTCAGGAACAGGAACGGCGTCGAGAGATCCTCGCAGGCCGGGTCTCTGGCATAGGTTGCGAGCATGTCCACCAAGGCGGAGTCGAGAATGTCGGGGTCATCGTCCATCGCCTCCTCAATCACGTCGCGGATCAGCATGGTCGGCAGCATGGGATTGTCGAGCTTGCTGGCGAGCCGGAAGGAAAGTGCGGAGCGGAAGCTCACGTGGTTGAGGATCGTGGCGTGGAAGTAGCTGCCAAGACTCGGCTCTTCGGCTGCCTTGTCGGCGGCCTCGCGGCGCATTACATCCCACATGGCGTCGCGGTCGATCTTCCGGTCCAGTTCGAACCGCCGCGCCAGTTCCTGAGGCGTTGCAAGGACGGATGTGTTCATGCGCCAAGTCTATACTGGCCGCGCCTTGCAGGCGCATTCGCGCGCCTTGGCGGGCGCGGTTGCGGTTCGCTTGCGCGGCGAACTGCTGGCGCGGGAGTTGGCCGTATTGAGGAGGTTGCATGAGCCGATTCGAGCGTGTCGGCGTTGTAGGGCGCCCCGGCAGCCTGCATGTGGTGGACTCGGTGCGCGCAGTGGTGGAAGTCCTGCGTGCCGGCGGCGTGGATGTCGTGGTGGAGGCGGCCACGGCGAAGATGCTCGACGACGGCGCGCTTCCCGTGGTGCAACGCGGCGCCATTGGCGGCCAAGTGGATTTGGTCGTGGTGGTTGGCGGCGACGGCAGCATCCTGGGGATTGCCCGCGAGGTCGCCGGTGCTGGCACCCCCGTGCTGGGGGTAAACCGCGGCGGCCTCGGCTTCCTCGCGGACATTGCGCCCGAACAAATCACGGACAAGATCGGCGCCGTGCTCGCCGGCGAGTATTCCGTCGACGAGCGCTTCCTCCTGAACGCCAGCGTCTATCGCGGTGATGAACTCATCGAACACGCGACGGCCCTGAACGACGTCGTGGTTCACGCCGGCAGCGTCTCGCGGATGATGGACTTCGAAGTGCTCATTGACGGCGAATTCGTCTACGAGCAGCGCTCCGATGGCCTGATCGTCGCCACGCCCACCGGCTCTACCGCCTATTCCCTGTCCGCCGGCGGCCCCATCATGCATCCGGGCCTGGACGCCATCGCCATCGTGCCGATGTTCCCCCACACCCTCACATCGCGCCCGCTGTTGGTGGACGGCGGCTCCCGCATCAGCGTCGTCATCGGCGACGCCGCCCAAACCCCCAAGGTGAGCTGCGACTCCCAAGTGGACACAAGCCTCCATCCTCACGACGAAGTACGCATCGCCAAGCACCCCCATGCCCTCCGCCTGGCCTTCCCCCTAGGCCACAATTTCTTCGAGTCCTGCCGCAGCAAACTCGACTGGGGCTCCCGCCTCGGCGGCCGCTAGGTACAGCGCCAGGCGCGTGCTTCCGTAGGGGCGACCCTTGTGGTCGCCCGTGTCGGTTGCACCCGAACCGTTGCGATGCCCTGTGCCCCAAGCGGCATGCGCGCCCGTCGGCGCAGAGGCGGCGAGACGCCCTCCCACCAAGACCGGTCCGTCACGGGCGTGTCGGCAGTTGCTCGATGTCGCTGGGGCGATCCACGTCTCGCAGCACGCCGGCATCGGCTAGATCCACAAACTCGACCATTTCGGGGGATGCATGGAGCAGATCGCGGGCGCCTTGGTCTCCCGTGATGCGCGTCAGAGCGTCGAACATCGGCGGCGTGAAGCCGATGGGATTGCCGGGCTGGCCGTTGCAGCGAGGCCGGATCACTTGGGCACTGCCTCGGCCTAGCGCGTTCGCAATGGCAAGCAGCGTTTGCGTGCGTACGAAGGGCATGTCGCCGAGCCCAATCAACAACCCATCGGAATCCGCAAGTGCGGCAACCCCATGCGCCAGAGACCGCCCCTGACCAAGGTGTGCGTCGGGCGCCACGATCGGCAGCGCGCCAGCAGCCATGATCAGCCGTTCGACATCCTCGTCGTCGGGTTTGAGCGTTACGCCAACCGTTCTGAACACCTCGCGATAGCGAGCGATGGTGCGCGCGAGCAACGGTACGCCGTCCACATGATGCAGGCGCTTGTCAGAGCCGAATCGGCTGCTCGCGCCGGCGGCGAGGATCAGCGCGGCGATAGACACCGCGGCGGCGAGGGTCTAGCCCGCCGCCAAGGCACGCGCTGCCGGCTGCAGGGCATCGTGCGCTTCGCCGAGGCGACCCGTGCGCACCGCCGTGATCTCCGCAAGAATGGCAACGGCGATTTCCGGTGGCGTCTTGCTGCCGATGGGCAGTCCGATGGGTGCGTGCAATCGGTCCAACTCCTCTTGCGTCAGGTCGAGTTCAGCAAGTCGTGCGCGTCGACTGGCAGAGGTGCGCGAAGAACCCATCGCGCCAATGTAGAACGCTTCCGTCTTAACCGCCTCCATCAGCCCCATGTCGTCGATGCGCGGATCGTGCGTGAGGGCAACGATGGCCGTGTACGGGTCGTTGGCAATCTCGCGGATGGCGTCGTCCGGCATGTCGCGAATCTTGCGCACGCCAGCCGGCGCGTCGAAATCCGCCAGCACATCGGCGCGAGGGTCACAGATGGTCACGTCGTAGCCGAGCGCGCCGGCGATGTCGGCGGCGTAGCGCGACACCATGCCGCAGCCGATGATGAAGAGTTGGTACTGGGGGCCTAGTGTCTGCACGAGCAAGCCCCGATCGTGGTCGTAGGCAAGAGGTGCGTGGCGCTCCACCGGCTGGCTTGATGTCTTCCGGGCGCGCAGGTCCACCCTTCGCTCCACGCACCGGCGCTTGGCGACCCGCTCGACCAAGGCGCCGATGTGCGCTCGATCGGACGGCTCGGCCCCAAGCGGTTCGATGACGATGTCGAGGTGGCCGCCGCAAGGAAGCCCGAGTTCCTCCGCTTCCTCGTCCGTTTCGCCATAGCGAAAGAACTGCGCCGCATCCTGCGCCAGCACCCCGTCCGTGAGCTTGCCGAGCAGGTCATCCTCGACGCATCCCCCGGAAAGCGAGCCCACGAGCTTGCCGCTCTGGTTGCAGGTGAGCAGTGAACCCACCGGCCGAGGCGAAGAGCCATAGGTGGCAACCACGGTGGCGAGCCAACAGGCCTGCCCGTCCTCAAGCCAGGCGTGCGCCTGACCAAGCACTTCCTGATCCACCGCCTGCATGGTGCCTTCCTCGCCTTGGTGCGTGCGCCTGATTGTAAGCCCGGTCGACCCTTCGCACCATCGCTGCCCGTTCCGGCGCGAGCGCGAATCGTCAGTCGAGCCTTGAAGATCGAGCACGGCGAGGCCGGCCCGATGGCTTCGTCCTGGCGGTGCGAGACCGTCCGGTCAGGCCGGCGAGACGCGCACCTCCTGCGTTGCCGTGCGGCCCTCGTCGATCACCAGGGCAACGCCGCCAGCCGATAGGGCATTGTCCTCGGCTTCGAGGGTGGCGTCGCCGGCGGTGCCGACGATGCGGTTGCCGTCTACGGCCAGAGACAAGTCCAGCTTGCCCCCGAGTTGCCAGTCGAAGTCGGCTTCGGCCAGCACCGTGGTGCCTTCGAGTTCGCGCACGAGTTGCAGGCGGTTGCCGGCTGCGACGACGAGCGCGTAGTAGCGGCGCATGCCCTGGACACGCACGGCGATGCCGGCGCGTTTGGCGAGGTGCGGCGTCACGTCTGCCTGCATCCGGTAATCGGTCCAGTCGCGGCAGCCGTGCAGCAGCAGACCGGTGCCCTGATTGTGGACGAGACGGAAGGACTCGGGATAGCGCGGGGCGTATTGATCGACGCCGTTCACCCAGGCGCGATGCCACATGCTGCCGGGAACTCGGCGCAGCGTCACGTCGGGGGCGCCGCTCCAGTCCATGCCGTAAAGGTGCAGCACGCCTCCGCTGGGCGCCGATGTCACCTCCACGCCAACGGCGGCGATCGGGTGGCCATCCAACGCCGGCACCTGCCACGAGAGCTCAGCGCGTTGGCCGGGTTGCAGGCTCTCGCTTGGCGCACGCAATGTCACCAGTTTGTCCTCCCCATCGAAGGCGCGCACGCACAGCGCGACCTCCACCGCTTCTTCGGCGCGACCGAGTTCCACCTCGGCGGCAACCGTTTGACCGGGGGAAAGCATGGGACTCGCCATCAGCGCGTAGCCACGGCCCTCGAAGTAGCGAGCGGTGTCGAGGGAGTCGAGGAACGTCCCGGTGGTGGCGCGGGGTGCCCCGCCGTGCACCGGATCGAAGTGAATCGCGAGGCACCGGCGGCCATCCGGCGCCTCTCGGTTGGCCACGTGGCATTGGTGCCCGGTGAAGCCCTGCACGGCGCCCGGATGGCTGAAGTGGAAGCGAGGCTTGTGCTGCGGCGTTTCTTCGCCAGCCATCGCCCGACCCATGCGGATGATGCGGTCGGATTCGCGCACGGCGTCGCTGATGCCGCCGCCGGCGTCGGCGCTTGGGAGATAGCAAATGTCGGAAACCGGGCCACGAAAATCGGGGCCTGCCTCGATGCCGTCGAGGCCGAGCTGGATGCCGAGCAGGCAGCCGAGGTTGCCGGAGTTGCAGTCGGTGTCCCAGCCGGAGGTGTTGACGATCTTCAGCGCCCGCTGGAAGTCGTCGTTGCCGTGCAAGAGGCCATGCACGATGAGGCCGTGGTTCGGCACCATGTGGCAGTTGCCGCCGTACTTGTCGT
>VXPR01000422.1 GCA_009839405.1 Gammaproteobacteria bacterium | reverse complement strand
CCGTGAGCTTGCGGATCAGGGCGCGGATGGCGGTGCTGGAAATCTCGCCGCCGTCGGCGGTGCCGACGTGGCTGGAGAAGAAGTACTTGAGCTCGAACACCCCCCGGGGCGTGCGCATGTACTTGCGCGCGGTGGCACGCGAGACGGTGGATTCGTGCAATCCCACCGCGTCCGCCACGTCGGCAAGCACCAAGGGCCGCATCGCCTCCTCGCCGCGCTCGAGAAACTCCGCCTGACGCTCGACGATGTTCGCGGCAACGCGCAGCAGCGTGTCGTTGCGATTCTCGATGCTCTTGAGGAAGAAGCGAGCCTCCTGCAGGTTGCTCTTCAGGAACTGGTTGTCGCGGCTCGTGTCGGAACGGCGCACGAGGCCGGCGTAGTGCTCGTTCAGCCGCACCCTTGGCGCCGCCTGGTCGTTGAGTTCGACGTTCCACGTGTTGCGTGCCTTGCGCACGACCACATCGGGCTCCACGTAGTCGGCCTCCGAGTCGCCCATTGCCGCGCCCGGCCTCGGGTTCAACGACCGCACCAAGGCGATGGCGGCGGCCAGATCATCTCCCTCGAGGCCGGTGCGGCGCGCGAGTCCACGCAGGTCTTGCGCGGCCAGCACATCGAAATGCTCTTGTACGATGTCAAGCGCCTCCCGGCGCCAGGGCGTCTCGTTCGGCAGCTGCAGCAATTGCAGGGCGAGGCACTCGGCGAGGTCCCGTGCCGCCACCCCCGCAGGATCGAACTGCTGCACCGCCTTCAGCACGCGCTCGGCATCCGCTAGCGTCGCGTTGCATCCGGCGCCGGCGGCAATGTCCTGCAGCCCTTCCGTGAGCATGCCGTCGTCGTTCAAGGCGTCGATGATGGCGACGCCGATGCGTTGGTCGGCCTCGGAGAGGCGGGTCAGGTTGAGCTGCCAGGCGAGGTAATCGTGCAGCGTCTCGGCCGGAGCGCTGCGTTCTTCGATCCGCGTGTCGCCTTCGCCGCGAGGGCCTGGGGCGCGGGAATCCGGCGCGGCAGGAGCGTCGCGTTCGAAGCGGGCGTCGTCTTCGCTCCAATCGCGCGTCTCAATGGCTTCGGCGGCAGGTTGTTCGTCCCCTGACTGGGTGGGCTCAATGCCGTCGCGGTCGGCATCGGGCTCGGCAACCGCATCGTCTGTGCTGGTGCCTTGGTCCTCGTCCGACGCCGTGGCCACGTCTTCGAAGGAAGCGCCGTCGAGCGCACTGTCGTCAAAGGAGGCATCTTCGTAATCGGTGTCATCCCAATCGTCGTCGCTCAATGTGCCGGGGTCTTCGGTGCCGTCCAATGGGTCGTCAGCACCTCCCTCCTCGTCGTACTCCAGCATCGGATTGGACTCGATGGCGGTGCGGATCTCGGTGCTGAGCTCAAGCGACGACAGCCCCACCAAGCGAATGGCCTGCTGCAGCGCCGGCGTCATGGTCAGTTGCTGACCCATGCGCAGCGACAGCGTCTGCCTCACCGCGCACTCCCGAAACTCGCCGCCGAACGGCTCCTGTCAAAGCTTGAACTCGTCACCGAGGTAAACGCGCCTGACGGTTTCACTCGATAGTATGGCCACGCTATCGCCTTCCGCAATGATGTGTCCTTCGGCGACGATGTAGGCGCGGTCACAGATGTCCAGGGTTTCGCGGACATTGTGGTCGGTGATGAGGACGCCGATGCCGCGCTCGGCCAGGCCCCGGATCTCCTGCTTGATGGCATCCACGGAAATGGGATCTACGCCGGCGAACGGTTCGTCGAGCAGCATGAAGGCCGGCTCGCTGGCAAGGGCGCGGGCGATTTCCAGCCGCCGCCGCTCGCCGCCGGAGAGCCGCTCGCCGAGGGTCCTGCGCGCGCTTTCGAGCCCGAACTCCTCGATCAGCCGTTCGATCAGTCGTTGCCTCTCGCCGCGACCCAAGTCGCGCCTGAGCTCTGCGATGGCGCGCAGGTTCCCCTCCACCGTGAGGCGACGAAAGACGCTCGCCTCCTGCGGCAGATAGCCGATGCCGGCCCGCGCCCGCACGTGCATGGGGGCGCCGGTCAAGTCGCGCTCGCCCAAGTGGATGGTTCCGGCATCGAGCCGCGTGAGGCCCAGGATCATGTAGAACGTGGTGGTCTTGCCGGCGCCGTTGGGCCCGAGCAGGCCCACGATCTCGCCCGCGGCGACGTTGAGGTCAATACCGTCCACCGCGGCCTTGCGGCGAAAGTGCTTGCGCAGGCCCTCGGCGCGCAGGACGACCGGCGAGCCCACAGTGGCCCTCATGGGAACTAGGCGCCGTCGCCGGTGGGACTGTGAGCGGCTTCGTCCGCCTCAATGGCCCGTTCAGCCCCACCGGCTGACGGCTCCTTCGCCGGATGCAGTATCAGCTTAACTTCGCCCGACTCGGGCGCCGAAGCGTCGATGCGCCCCCCGCGAATATCCCAGCGGATGCGCTCGCCGTGGAATTCGTCGTCGTCCTGAAACAGGAACACATCGCCCGAAAACTCCACCCATTCGTCCGCCGGCCGATAGACGATGCTGTTGGCCCGCGCCGTCACCGGCGCCTCGTCCGCCTGCAGGCGCTGTTGAAAGGTCGCCGGGCTGCCTTCGCCGACAATCACCTGCACTCGGTTGTCGGCATCACGCTCGATGGTCATGCGGTCGGCCAGCACCAAGAGCGACCCCTGTTCGAGCCGAACCGAGCCCTTGAGCACCGCCACGCCATCGGTGTTGGCAACGCCCTCTTCGGCGTGCACTTCTATGGGCTGCTCGGCATCATCCGACAGCGCCAATGCAATGCCGGGCACAAGAGCGGCCACGAGGGCGAGCGTTCGCATCAGCCGGACCGCTCCGCACGTGGTTGGGTGGAATGCACCCGCCGCGATACACCGCCCCCATCCACCACATCGACGCCGCCGTGCAAACGCAGTGCTCCGGCTGCGAGGTCGGCGTCAAGGCCGCCAGCCTCGATGCGGCTCCGCTCGGTTGTGATGGACACGGGTCGCTCCGTGGCGGCGCGGCGCGCGCCGGGATGCAGCTCGAGTGCCTCGGTCGCGACCTGCACGAAGGCATCGCCGTCGTCCCGACGCAGCACCACCATGCCTGAGAGGTCGACCTGCATGGAAGTTGCGTTCTGGCCGCCTTGCACCGCGCCCCGCTCCGCCACTACGCGCCACGGCACCCCTTGCTCGTCCGGCACGACAAGCTCGGGCGCCGTGAGCGCCATCTCGCCGCCCTGGCGAAACCACTGGGCCTTGTTGGACCGCACGGAGTAGCGCAAGGCACCGCCCTCGCCAAACTGCAGGATGTCGGCGTCCTCAAGCAGGACATCCGGTCCCTGCGCGAAGCTCGGCGCCGATGGCGCCGGCGCCAGGGGATCGTCGGCCACGAGCCAGGCAGCCACCGCCACAAACAGGAGCCCAAGCGAGGCAAGCCACGCCAGTCTCTTCAGCGGCGTCGGCGCTCGCATCCTAAAGGCTCGCCTCGAGCGCTGCCTTCCACTTGCCTTGGGCGTGGAGAATCAGGTTGCACACCTCCTGCACCGCCCCCGCGCCCCCAGCACGTTCCGTGACGCAATGTGCCGCCGCGACCACCAATGGATGACCATCCGGCACGCTGAACGAAAGCCCGACGCGGTCGAACAGCGCGAGGTCTGCGATGTCGTCGCCCACATGCGCCATGTGCAGAGCCTCCACACCGCTTTCCGCAACCAGCCGGGCGAGCGCCTGGGCCTTGTCCGCAACGCCGTCGTAGAGCCAGCGCACACCCAGTTCTTGCGCCCGACGGGTCACCGCCTCCGAGCGCCGCCCGGTGATGATGGCAATGGGCACGCCCGCCTGCATGAGCATCTTCATGGCGCTGCCGTCCTGGGCGTGGAAGGCCTTGTACTCCGACCCGTCCGGGCCGTAGTACAGGCGCCCATCCGTGAGAACGCCGTCGACGTCCAGGATGAGCAGGCGAACGGCGCGGGCCCGCATGGCAACGGACGGCGCCGCGGGCTTTCGCTCGCCGCCCGGGTCCGCTGCGCCCTCAGGCATGGCGCTGCAGGAAAAGCAGGCTCGTGTAGCCGATCCACGCGCACACCAGCACCGCACCCTCAAAGCGCGTGATGAGCTTGCGCGAGCCGGGTCCATAGGCAAACAGCACGAGAAGCGTGGACATCGCCAGCATCATCCCGAAGTCGCGCCAGAGGGCGATGGGCGCGATGTCCGAGGGCGCCACCAGCGCCGGCACTGCCATCACGGCAAGGATGTTGATGATGTTGGAGCCGACGATGTTGCCGATCGCGATGTCCGGCTGACCCTTGATCGCCGCGGCGAGGGTCGCCGCCAGTTCCGGCAGGCTCGTGCCGACGGCGACGATGGTCAGGCCAATGGTGAACTCGTCCACGTGCAGCAGTTCCGCCACCTCGACCGCCGCTTCGACGATCTTGTCGGCCGCGACGAGCAGCACCACCAGCCCCACCAGCAGCCAGAAAACGCTGCGCAGCGCACCCATCTCCGGCAGTTCGGCCAGCTCCTCCTCGATGCCTTCAGGCAGTTCGCCGCCGGCGCGACCGCGCGAGGCCAGCCGATACATGACGAACCCGAGACCCGCGAGCAGCAGGAGGCCATCCCCGAAGCCGAGGCGGCCATTCAAGAGCACGATGAGCGCAAGAAGGGTCGCGCCGATCATCCACGGCACCTCGCCCTTGAGCACGGTGCCGGCAAACGGCAGCGGCCGCATCATGGCGGTGATGCCGAGCACGATGCCGATGTTGCAGGTGTTCGAGCCAATGGCATTGCCGATGGCGAGTTGCGGCGTCCCCCTGAGCGAGGCGTCGAGCGCCACCAGGATTTCCGGTGCCGAGGTGCCCACCGAAACGGCGGTGACGCCGATGACGATCTTCGACACGCCGAGGTTCCGCGCCGTGGCCGCAGCACCGGACACAAACCGATCCGCCCCCCAAACGAGGGCGATGAAGCCAATGATCAGCGTGAGGATGGCGAGCCACATGGGCGTGAGGCGACAGACCAAGTGCCCAAAGGGCAAGAACGGCAAGGATTGCAACTTGCCCGCTTGCCGTCAAACGCCTTTGCCACCGGGGTTGCTGTGTCAGTCTGAGTCCCTGAAAGCATCGTCGTGTGCGAGAAGCCCAATGGGCAAACGAAGCCTGGCTCAAGGACTACCGTCTCGGACAGCTTTACCTCAGGTGAGATCGGCGGCAACCGCTGGTGAGCGCCCGCCTGTATGTCGAGGGTGGTGGCGACACTCGGGAACTCCAAGCCCGCTGCCGCAGAGCGTTCACGGGTTCCTCGCGGAGGCAGGCTTGAAAGGACGAATGCCCAAGGTAGTCGCCTGGGGCCCCGGAAATCGCGCCGGCCGGCTGCTTGGCCCGAGTCCGCCGACGGGGTGTTCGATCTTCCGGACGCGAGCTTCGAGGCGACGCTCGGGGAGGGCCTGTCCGTCTTGCTGGCGCTGCCGGTTTGGATGGCGGTTCGCCGACGTAGGCGCACGGCAGGCTGCCAACGGCCCTTTTTTCGCTCGATAAGTACAGTTAACGCGAACCAGGCGCACCCCGGGCGCGGCGACCACAAGGGTCGCCCCTACGGGGCCCGTGCCGAATCCACCGGTGCGTTCAGGACACATTCCTCGTAGGGGACGGGCTTGTCCCGTCCCGTCTCGAATTCTTCGATGCGTTCGATCCCGTCGCGATGTTGCGCCGCCAAGTCTAGTTTGCCTGGCCACGCGATTTGATCGCCGCGGGCGAATCCGCCACTATCCAGGCAGTAGCAGAAGACAAACGACATGGACAGACCAGGAATCTACGAATCACCCGAGGACGGCGAAGGCATGACGGAGGTGGAGAGATACCTCTTCGACCTGCGCGGCTATCTCGTAGTCAAGAACGCTTTGACGCCCACGCAGGTCGCCGACCTGTCCGAGCGGCTGGAGAAGCATCGCACCGAGGCGCAACGGCTCTCCGGATCGGACCGTCCCCGGTATCCGGGTGGTGAAAGCGCCGCGTTCTCCGCCAAGTCGTTGATCGAGTGGGGCGGCACCTACGTCGACCTGATCGATCTGCCCGCCATCGCCCCCTACCTGCAGACGCTGATCGGTACGAACTACCGGCTGGACCACGACTACATCAAGATCGACAGCGCCGCCCATGCCGCGAAGCTCTTCCTGCACGGCGGCGGCCAGGGCGCAGGCGGCGCGACGGACCTGGTCGGCCCCACGGACGGCGGCCAGTGCTACTACCGCTACAGCAACGGCAAGTTCTACAACGGCCTGGTGGCGGTGGGTTTCGAGCTCGACACCGTGCCGCCGGGCGCTGGCGGGTTCGCGTGCGTACCCGGCAGCCACAAGGTGAACTTCCAACTGCCCGCCGACTGGAAGATCAGCGAAACCCAGGACGATCTCCCCGAATGCGTCCATCGCGTCGAAGCCGAGGCCGGGGACGCGATCATCTTCACGGAAGCCTGCGCCCACGGCACAGTGCCGTGGGAAGGCGACGGCGAGCGACGGACCATCTTCTACAAGTACTGCCCGCACGCGGTGGCATGGAGCCCTTGCTACTACAACGCCGACGGCTACGGGAAGCTGAGCGAACGGCAGCGCGGCATGCTGATGCCGCCGAGCGCGTTCGGTTACCACGAATACAGCCGCAAGGCCTGGGAAAAGGTCCAGACGGACCAGGCCGAACTCGGGCGACGGCATAGCGAGCCGGCCAAGCCAGGCTGAGCCGACGAGCGACACGGCGGCTCAAACAGCCGTTCCCTCCGCGCGACCTGCCCGCTTACTTGAGGAAGAAGACACCGACCCGGTATTCGCAGCTCTGCCGAACCGCCGCGTCCGCCGGCGGTTCCGGCTCCTCGAACGCCGAACGAAAGCAGGTTCGCAGTGTTGGCTGTGCGTCGTCCTTGAAGCACTGGAAGTTCTTGAAGGCCAGGGCCTACAACACGTCCACGATGTGGCTGTACTTGAGGATGAGTTCCCGACGGCGTTCGCCTGTGCGTTCGTCCGCCTCGTTGTACACGACGTAGAGGCCGGCGTTTGCCGATTGCAGCCAGGAGAAGCGGAAGTTGGTGGCGAGGAGTTCCGTTTGGTCGTTGTGCTGGACATAGAGCTGCGCCGAGATGCGGGGCGTGAAGGAATAGGACAGGCGCAGTGACAGGAGGTCCACGCTGAACGCCTCCGCCTCCGGCAGGTTGATGCGGTTGCGGTTCATGGCGAGGCCCGTGGAGAAGGTCTCGCCGGCACGGTAGCCGAGGAATGGCGACAGGCCCAGCCGCTCGCCGTGGAAGAAGCCTCCCGCCACGAGGTTGAGTCCGGCGCTGAAGGCACTGCGGTTGTCGGTGGCGCCGCCGACGATGAGTTCCGCGGTGTCGTAATCCCCCGCCGGAACGGTTGCGTCGTTGCCCAAGGGGAAAGCGTGTTTGACGCCTTCGTGCAGGACGTTGAAGCCGGTGTAGGCCCAGGCGCCGTTCTTCCAGTTGTACGAGTTGTCGATGTGCAGGAAGCCGCTCTCGTAGTAGCCGTCGAAATCCCAGTGGCCGAAGTAAGTGACGTGGGGTTTGATGTCGAGCAGGCCCATAAAGTCGTCGGGCCGATAGGTCCATTGGCCAAAGAGATTGACGCTGCGCACGCCCTGCCGCCCCAGCCATCCCACTTCGGGATTGAAGCCCTCGCCGATCTCGGTGAAGCTGCCGTTGAAGGACCAGTCCTCCGAGTCGAAGTAGCCCGTCATCCGGAAGGCGTGGTCGTCCTCGTCGATGCCAGGAGTGCGCGTTTTCGCGGCCCAGGCCACCACCGACGCGACTTCGCCGAGCCCCACCCAACCGTCCACGGCGAAGGTCTGGTTGTCGCTGCCGGCGCCGTCTCGATTGGCGAAGAACATGCCGACGGCGGACCGGCTTGGCAGTTCCCGGCTCACGCGTAGCACCGAGAAGTCCGTGGACTCCGCCGGCTCCATGCCCTCCGCCTCGCCGACGCGCATGTGCAAAAGGCCGACGTTAGTGGCTCGCCCGAGCTTCCCGGAAACCCTCGCGCCGCCATCGATGGGCAGTTGCCGCCCGCCCTCGCCGATGCCGATGCGACGGCTGTGAAACAGGTTTACATTGCCCCCACCCACGGTGAACCTGCCGGCGTTTTCCAGGAAGAACGGGCGCTTCTCCGGAAAGAAGAGGCTGAAGCGATTGAGATTCACCTGCTGCTGGTCTGCCTCCACCTGGGCGAAATCCGTGTTGTAGGTGAGGTCGAGGGTGAGGCTGGGGGTGAGGGAGTACTTCACGTCGAGCCCCGCATCGCCATCGCGCTCGGTGCCGTCGCCATCGCCCCGCGCCAGTTTGCCGCGCGCATACGGCATGACCTTGAAGTTGCGCTGCGGCGGCGGACGGATGCCGCTCACCGAACCTGCCAGCATCAGCCGATAGAGGCCGTACTGCCGCGGAATCGGCGCCCAGTGCGCGATTTCGTTGTTGCGGCCGATGTTGCGCTGGAAGTTGATGCCCCACGTCTGCACCTCTTCCGACGGATAGCGCAGCGAGCGGAACGGAATCTCGAACTCCGCGCTCCAGCCGAACTCGCCGGTGACCGCATGCACCGTCCACGCCGTGTCCCAGTTGTTGTTGGCGTTGAACCCGCCGTGGGTGAGTTGGGTATCCACCTGCACCCCACCCGGGTTCGTGGCGAAGGCAAAGCCGTTCTGAAAGTCGCGAAAGGTGTCGAACACCACCTCGAAACTGTCCGACCCCCAAAGCCAGGCATCCCGCCGCGTGGTGGGAACCACCAGCGCATCCGGCTCGTCGTCATGGCAAACAACACCAAGGTACAACGCCTCCTCCGTGAAGCCGATGTACACCTCGGTACGCTGCGACGCCGGCTGATCCGCCAGCGGCTGCACCTGGATGAACCCGGTGACCGGAACCATGCCCCGCCAGGCCGCATCGCCAAGCACATCGCCATCCAACACGGGCGCCACCACCAACCGCACAGCTTCCCCGCTCGGCGGCCCAACACCATGCTCGTGCTCGGGGTCCCCTACGGCCCCAAGCGCAAGCAACGCGGAAAGGAAGCACACTGTCGAACGAGACAAGGCAGTCGACCTCAAGAAAGGGGATTCCCGCGCCCGGCGCCGAGCGCCGTGGCGCGCAACCATAATCGCGGGCGCCGCACAAGGCCACTACTCGTCTTGCGCGACCGCCGCTAGAGGGAGGGCCGGAATCCCTGTGCTCTTCCTCTCGAGACGCCCCCAGACTTGATCGCGTTCGAGTCGATCGTTAGGTTGGGCGGCTCACGTGGACCGGGCGCAATGCATTGGCGACTGTGACCATCCGAAAGCCCGACGACGACGTGGGAAGCCGCCTGCGGGTGCGGGCCGCCAGCAACGGCCGTTCCGTGGGGGAGGGAGCACGCGCGATCCTGCACGACGCAGTTGTTGATCCGACGACCCAAGACGCGCACGCGGTTCGCCGGCGAGCGGAAAAAGTCAGTCCGAGACGGCAGTCGAACAAGAACAGTATGGCGGCTCGATGAGAGTACCGGGATTGCCAAGGCTCGTCCTGGCGGCCACAGCCTCGCTGGCGCTTGCCGGGCTCGGGAGTGCGGGCGACGACCATGGGGACACGCCGGAGACGGCAACCTTGCTCGCGGTCGGCGGCGCGCCGGTTACCGGGTCCATCAGCAGCTCCGCGGACGTGGACATATTTCGAATCGACCTGGTCGGTAGTGCGTCGGTGGAGATACGCGCAAGCGGCCAAACGGACACGCGGGGCGAACTGCTCGACGGGTCCGGCACCAGGATTCAGTCCGACGAGAACTCCGGTGCGGGCGACAACTTCCGCATCGTCGTCGACCTCCAGACTGACATCTACTATGTGGAAGTATCCGGGTCTGCTGGCGACTATTCGGTTTTCGCAAGGCTCGGCGACGCGCCGGACCATGGGGACACGGCTGCGACCGCGACGCTCCTGACGCTGTACGACGAGGCCGACCTTGCAGAGGTCTCGCCGAACGCCCTGCTGGCGATGTCCGGAAGAATCTGGCCCTCGACGGCGGATGTCGATGTTTTTCGCCTGGACGTGCGGCGCGACGCCTCGGAGGTGACGGTTCGCACGGCAGGGCCGACAGATACGTATGGGCGCGTGCTGGACGGGGCGCTGAACGAACTCGCGAGCAACGACGGCGAGGGCAGTTTCCTGATCGAGGTGCGGCTGGACGCCGGCACGTACTACGTGGAAGTTGGCGGGCACGAGGTCGGCGCTTACCGCGTGCTGGCCTGGGACTCCGCGGACTCGTGCGCGTGCGAGGTGGCGCTACCGGGCGCGGACCGGTCCATCGGCCGCTATCTCATGGAACCCATTGAGAAGGGCGATTCCCCGGGCCTGATCGCCGCGATCGTCGATGAGGACGGCATTCGCGCAATTGCCGCGGACGGCGTTCGGCGCGCAGGCAGTCCAGATCCGATACTGGTGACGGACCGCGTACACATCGGATCGAACACCAAGGCCATGACGTCGGTGATGCTGGCGACGCTGGTCGCTGACGGGAGTTTCGAGGACGGCTGGGAAACGACGCTAGGAGACGTGTATCCGGAACTGCGCGGGGAGATTCACGAGAACCTGGCCATTGCCACGTTGTGGGAGTTCGTGAGCATGGCGAGCGGCGTCAAGCGAAATGCGAGCGACTGGTGGGCGCATCTCGACAAAGGCATTGTCGAGCGCCGCTACGCCATTCTCCTGGACGACCTCGCGGAGGCGCCGGCGCACCAGCGGGGGACGTACAACTACTCCAACCTAGGTTACATGGTGGCTGGCGCCATGGCCGAACGGGTCACGGGCCGGAGTTGGGAGCGGCTCATGCGCGAGCGCCTTTTTGGGCCGCTGGGCATGTCGAGCGCGGGCTTCGGCCCACCCGGAACGGCCGGCGAGGCGGATCAGCCCTGGGGACACCGACGCGACAGCGCGGGTATGTGGGCGCCGAATCAGTTCGACAATGCCGAGGCGCTCGGTCCGGCCGGTACGGTGCACGTTGGCATCGAGGACTGGGCGAAGTTCGTCGCGCTGTGGTTCCCCGAGAATGCGCCCAGAATCCTCGATCGCGAGGCGCTCGACAGGCTGACTCGGGGGGCCGCGGGGGCGTGAGCGGGCGGGCGGGGGGTTGATGGGTGTACGTGGTGCAGGGGCGGGGGGGGCGCTGTCAAAGGGGGAAAAT
>VXPR01000104.1 GCA_009839405.1 Gammaproteobacteria bacterium | reverse complement strand
CACCTACCTAGGAGCTCAAGACGGGCGACCACAAGGGTCGCCACTATGAGCGCTGACAGCTCGCTTCGTGGCCCAAGGGGCTCGACTACGGGATCGAGGTTCCTGCGGCGTTGTGGGTTACCGGGTTCTGTGGCACGCCGGGGAAGATCTCGCGGAACAGCCCCAACATGGCCATCGTGGAGCGGCGGTCGGTGGTTTCGTGCAGGCGGCCGGGCGGTCCCAAGGTTGGCGGCAAGGCAAAGCCGTGCGGGGTCTTGGCGTGGTGGTGGAACATCCACGGCACGCCGGCGGCGTCCATTTCGTCGAAGAAGCGCTGCTTGCTTTCATCGGGAACCAAGCCGTCGTCGGCGCCGTTTTCGATGAGGATTACGGCGTTCGTGTTGTATTGGTTCTCGCATGGTTTGAGGGACGGGCGTTGGACGCCGTAGCGGGCCGGGTTTGGGTCTTCGCCGGTTTGAAGCAGACCGTGGAAGGAGACGACGCCACCCACGTTCAGCCCGCCGCGCACGCACTCGATCACCGCCATGCCGCCGAAGCAATAACCGATGGCGGCTGCCGGGAAGGACTCGTCGACGGTGGTGTGCTCGAAGCCGCGCCGCAGCCATTCACCCAAGAGCGAACGGAAGAGCTCGTGGTCGTGATCCATCGCCACCAAGCCCTCGAAGCACTTTTTCTGAAAGGCATGGATGCCGGCCTCGTCCGCACCCTCCGGCCAGACCCGCTCCGCCGGCGGCACGACGTCGCCGTACACGTCGATGGCAAGGCCCACATAGCCCACGCGCGCCAGATACTCAGCCACATCGACATCGAAGAACTTCAGCCCTTGGTAGTTGTGAATCACCATCACCAAGGGCCGCGGACCGGCATCCTCCGGCGGTGCCACCAAGTGCCCAAGGTAGTCGTTGCCCCGAAACGAAAACGCGATGTCGTCCCGGCAGAGGTCAGGCGCGGGCGGCCAGAAATCGGAAGCGGTCACGGACCCTCCTTCACTCAGTGAATCACGGGCCCCATGATGGCATGCCAAAGCGGCCATCGTTCAATCGCGACGGCGTTCCTCCACCGGCGGATGCGAGGAAAGCCACGACGCTTGGTCGCAGTGTTGGCCACAAGAGGCGGTGATGCGCTTCAGGAGGTCCTGCAAGCGCGTGGGCCGAATCCCCTTGCGCGTCAAATAGTCGAATGCAATCTCGTCCGCCTCCCGCTCGAATTCGCGTGAGTAGGACAGCTCCAACAACCGCGATGGCGCGACGCCGGCCAGCGTGGCAAGCGACGGGTCGGTCACCGCCGTCCAAATGACGACTATCGCAGCCGACTGCGCCACCATGCGCAGCCAGTGTCGCTCCCGGACGTGACCAAGCTCGTGGGCAAGGACGGCGATGAGCTCCTCGTCGTGCGCGGCGATTTCGACAATGGCATCGGTCAGGATCACGGTGCCGCCAGCAACGGCGAACGCGTTGGGGCCGAGCAGCTTGGCCTGCCGGAACTCGAGCCGGGCGTCAACGCCGAGGTCGTCCCGGATGTCGTCGAATGCCCGCCTCAAGCTGTCTTGGCGTTCCGGGGCCAAGGCTGTGGGTTGAAACAGACGAATCTGATCGAGTGCGTCCACCAGTTGTTGACCGATCGGGGCATCTGCCTCTGGTGGAACTGCCGACACGATGGCGGTGCCTAGCGCCGGCGCACCCAAGCGGCTGGCAGCGAACAGGATTCCGACCGAGACGGTGAGGGCGATGGCCACACCGAGTGCGTTCCGGTCGAGCAATCGCGCGAGGCGGTCCACGCCGCGACGAAACCTGCGTCCACGCGCCTGCACCGGTGCTGCACGAGCGAGGGCTACGTCCAAGGCATCAATTGCATCATTGTCCGTCGCAATGCACCCGCTTCCGTCTGCCAGCGTCACTCGCCGCGGCACATCGGCGATTCGGGCGGCAATCCGCACTTCTGCGTAGGCGTGCTCGCGGATGGTGCCTCCGTCTTCGATCCGCAGCCGTCCACCGGGTGCCGCAGACAGCACCACGGGGCGACCGCGGGTGACGGATCCATCGTAGAGCTCGGCGTGGATCTTCATGCGACGTCGATCTCGAACCCGTCGCTGATCGCGGCACCCAACGCGCTAGGCGAGGCGGCGGGGTCGGCTTCGAAGGTTGCGACGTCTTGGGCGAGGAAGACCTCGAACCGGGAAAGCCGATAGCGGAACACGCGCAGTCGGGCGAACGGGATGAAGAGCCCGGCCGTGGCAGCAATCAGCACCATGTTGGACATGTAGAGCCAGAACATCTGCGTCACGCTGAGCCGAAGCCGGAACCGCGTTCCCCCCAGCGTCGTGTTGCTCCAACGGTAGTTGGCGATCCGTACGCTGATGTAGACCGAGGCGAGGAGTACCGGTGCGAACATGATGAGCGTGGTGCCCAACGTGCCGACAGACGGCAAAGCCCTACCGGCAATGTACGCAAAGGGGAGCATCAACCCGATCACGATCCCGGCGGAGCCGGCATACGCACCATAGTAGGCACCGGAGTCCCCAACCAAGCGGCACTGCGTCAAGCCGAAGCTCGAGTTGTTGGTGAGGTACTCCTCGCGGCGCCAGCGCAGCCACGGCCATGCTAGGCCGAGGCTGGCAAAGCCGGCGACGATCGCGAGCGGATACCACAGCGCCGCATCGCGATAGCTCCCGTGGAAGGCAAACGCCACGTTGCGCCAGCGCGTGTGGCGCAGATTAAACGACCGCGCTCGCACCACCACCCACGGCAAGATCGGCGCGAACGCCAAGAGGCCCGCGAAGTAGTACAGCGAAAAGCCATAGACGAGGGGCGAAAACAGGTCAGCAACCCAGAGCGTTGCGATCAGCGCGACGGCAATCAGCCGCCCCGGCAGCATGGAGACGGGATCAGCGGTGAAATCGAACGACTCGTTCCCGAAGTACGTGCTGGCATAGAGGTAGCGGCGGGTGCGTACTTTGGCCCAGGGGGAGTACAGTCCCAAGGTGGCGAGCGTCAGGGCCACGTTGGCGATCCAGACGCGAAAGTACTCCCAGCCATCGCCGTAGAAGACCAACTGGCTCGGCCCTTCCTTTGCCGCCGCCGACCGTGGCGGTGGAGGCGAGTCTGTAACGGACCATTGGACCGAGAACGCCTCGTCGATGCGCCCGACGGGCGCGCCCCTGTGCGCCGTAGGCACGTTCCGTCCTTGAGATGTGTAGTGAGGCATCAGGTATGCACAAACGCCTCGACGACTCGGGACAGCGAATGGGCCGCGACGGGAACGTGCCTGACGGCGCACTAGGGAGGGCGAGACGCCCTCCCTCCGAGCGTCGCTATTGATCGAAGACGATGACGTTGCGGGCGACTTCTCCCGTCTCTAGCTGCGCCAAGGCGTCGTTCACGTCTTCGAGCTTGATGCGGCTGGCGATCATGTCGTCGAGGTGGAGCTTGCCGGCGAGGTAGAAGTCGACGAATCGGGGCATGTCCACGCGGAAGCGGTTGGAGCCCATCGAAGAGCCTTGCAGCTTCTTCTCGCGCAGGAACTCCGGGCCGTGAATCTCCACCATCGTCCCCACCGGGATCATGCCGATGACCGTTGCGGCGCCGCCGGGACGGACCATCTTGAAGGCTTGTTCGGCGGTCACCTTGAGGCCGATGGCCTCGAACGAGTAATGGACGCCGCCGCCGGTCATCTCCCGCACGGCTTCGATGGGATCCACCTCGGCGGCGTTGACGACGTCGGTGGCGCCGAACTTGCGCGCGAGTTCCAGCTTGCCGGCCACCCGGTCGATGGCGATGACCCTGCTCGCGCCAGCGATGTCGGCGCCGTTGATGCAGGAAAGTCCCACGCCGCCGCAGCCGATCACCGCCACGGTGGCACCCGGCTCGACCCCTGCGGTGTGGATCACGGCCCCGACGCCGGTGGTGACGCCACAGCCGATGAGGGCAGCCCGGTCGAGCGGGATGTCCTTGCGAATCTTGGCGATGGCGTGTTCGTGCACCAGCATCTGCTCGGCGAACGAGGAGAGGTTGAGAAACTGCGAGATGGGGCCGCCCTCGCCGGAAAGGCGTGGCGGCTCGTGGGCGCCGCGTGACAGCTCCGGCTCCTGACACAGCGACATGTGGCCGGTGAGGCAGAACTCGCAGTGGCCACAGAAGGCCGACAGGCAAGTGATCACGTGATCGCCGGGCTGGACGTAGGTGACGTCAGCCCCGACGGCCTCTACGACGCCGGCGGACTCGTGGCCGAGGACGGCTGGTCGCGGGTAAGGATAGGAACCGTTCTGGAAGTGCAAGTCGGAGTGACACACGCCTGCTGCAGCAGTGCGAATGAGCACTTCGCGGGGGCCAGGGTTCGCGGTTTGCACATCCTCGATGGATAGGGGCTCGTTGATCTCGCGCAGGACGGCGGCTTTCATACCAGTCTCTCCTCACCCAATCGACCGTTTTGGTCTCGCGGTTGCAGTTTGTCGGATTTGCGCCGTCCCTGCCATAGGCAGGTGGCCAGTCGCGCAACCTCTGGCGGGAAACGACCGGCAATCACCGCCGCGCTGGCCCTGGGAGGGAGGCACCGCGCGAGCGTTGGTCGCCATTCTTGGGGACGAGCGCGGCCCTCGAGGGACCCTTCGCCGAAACTTCATGTTTCGCGCTTGCAACATAAGCGTACAAATGCAATGGTTCGCACATGAACGTTGCCGCCAGCGTCCGAGGGGTGATGCACACCGCCGCCAAGCGTGGCCTTGCTGTGTTGACGCTTTTCGCCGCCGCCCACGTTGGCGGCTACGAAGGCAACACCCACCAGCAGATCACCTTCCTTGCGGCGCGGCAGTTCAACGCCTGTGTCGGGGTGGAAACTCCGCGCCTGACGCCGCTCGAAGTGCGCTACATCGCCCGCGCCAATGCCGATCAAGCCGACAAGGGCTTCTGGCGCAAGCTGTTCCGCTGGAACTACTACGACCGCGCTGGCGAAAGCGGACGCTTCCTGTGGACGGTCGAGACGCGCATGAACCGGCACTACGCCGAACTCACGCAGCGCCTTGCCAGCGAGCAGGAGTTGGCGGAGCGCTTCTCCGACCTTGGCCGGGTGGTGAGCTACCTGCAAGACGCCACGAGCCCTGCGCATGTGGTGCCGATCTACACCGGGCGTTGGTGGCGGTTCAGCATGACCGACCGCTTCAACAACTATCCAGTGGACGTGGAGGCGCTCACGGCGGCGTTGACCGACGATTGCACGGCGGTGCGCGGCGCCGACATCTCCTGGGAGCAGCTTCTCGCCGGTGTCGCCGACCGCACCATCGGTGCCGTGCAGGAAGTGATACCGGGGCTGCCCGTGGGTTGGGAAGCGTATTGGGAGTTCGACGAGGGCGACGATGCGTTCGGCCAGTATGGCGTCGCCGGCAACAGTTTCGGGCGGCGCACGGAGTTTCCTTGCGGCGGAACGGCCGAGGGAACCGAACGAACCTGCATCCTGCTCGACAACGATCCGTTGTATCGGCAATTCGCCCTGGCGCGGCATCGGGAGGCCGTGCAGGCGACGGTGGCGGCCATGACCCTGCTGCGCTCTCCGCAAACGGCGGTGGCCGTAACGGACCTGTCTCCCGACGTTCTCAAGCTCGCGATGGCCGCGCCGCGCCGACGTTAAGTCCTGCGCGGCCTTAAATCGTCGCCATGCATCTGGGCCTCACTCCGTGGCACCTTTCGGGACATGCCGAAGGGCGGGAACTGGTGCGCCAAGCAGCGCTGGCAGAAGGCTGGGGCTACGAGTCCTTCTGGCTGCCGGAGAATCACTTTCGCGGTGCCAATCAGCCCCCTGGCGTGGCCGCCATCCCCGAACCGCTGATGCTGCTCGCCGCCGTGGCCGGCGGCACCACCCGCATCCGGCTTGGCACCACCTCGTATCTGCTGCCGCTCAGGCATCCATTGCAGGCCGCCGAGCAAGTGGCGGTGCTCGATCAGCTATCCGGCGGACGGGTGACGCTGGGCGTCGGGCGCGGCTATCAGGGTGCCATGTTCGATGCCTTTTCCATCGACAGAAAGGACAAGCGGCGTATCTTCGCCTGGTGCCTGAACGCCATGATCCGCGCCTGGCAGGGCGAGCCGGTGGTGACGAGCGAGGGGGCGGAACCGGTCGTGCTCTCGCCGCTGCCCGTGCAAAAGCCGCATCCGCCGATTTGGGTGGCAGCGTTTGGTCCCAAGGCATTGGCGCAGGCGGCCGCGTTCGGCTCGCCCTACTTGGCTTCGCCCATGGAGACGGTGGAACGGCTCAGAACGAACTACGCCCGCCACGCCGAGGCATGTGCAGAGCAGGCTGTCGCCACCCCGCCGGAAGTGCCCATCATGCGCTCCGTATTCGTTTCCGAAGACGCAGCCCTCGTGCGGCGGATGCGGGAGAAGCTGGAAATGCAGCCGGATCCCCGCCGCGGCGACATGCCCACCGACGAGTGGGCCATCATCGGCGAGCCGGGCGCGGTGCAGGAACGTGTGGCGCAGTACGTCGAGCAGCTTGGCATGACGCACCTCATCGTCACGCGCCTGCGGATCGGCGGGGTAGAAAGCCGGGTGCTCGAGGAGTCGGTGGCCCGGACCGCATCGCTCTTGCTGTAGCTCACGACAGAACGTACTCCTCGGCCCACATGAAGGGCGGCGAGAAGCGTTGATCTTGCGTCGCTTTTCTTGTGAGGAACGGGCTTGTCCCGTCCCTTACGAATTCGTCGAAGCATCCGAAGCAGTTGCGCAGCAACTACCAACGCGCCCGTCAGGGCGCGCCGGGACGGGCCCTACCGGTTGTCCAGAAACGCTACCGGCTCGTCGTCTCTGGCGATTTCCTCGTCCTTCGTCATACCGAGCCAGGGGCGCAGCACCGCCACCAAGCCGTAGATGGGGCCGGTGTCCACGAGCGCCACCACCATCTTGAAGACATAGCCCGAGACGATGAAGGTCAGGAGTTGGCCGACGATGGGGGAGTTCTCGTCTATCGGCAGCGCCTTTGCCCAGAAGTGGGTGACCAGGATTACCGCCGTGGTGTCCACCAGTTGGCTCACCAGCGTCGAGCCGTTGTTGCGCAGCCACAGATGGCGGCCTTTCGTGATCCATTTCCAGAAGTGAAAAAGCTGCACGTCGCACCACTGGGCAACGAGATACGCCACCATCGACGCGAACACCGCACCGAACGCAAGGGCTCGAATCTCGAAGAAGGGCGGCGGACGGCCGGCTTCGTCCAGCATCGGCGCCCCGGTAGCAGGGTCGATGGTCTCGAAGCCCGGCAAGGCGCCGCCCAGCCAGAGCAGGAACACCACCCAAACGTTGAGCAAGAGGCCCACCAGAACGACATCCCGGGCCCGCCGCACGCCATAGAGCTCGCTGATGAGGTCGGTGCAGATGAAGGTGACCGGATACGGCAGCACCCCCACCGCCAGCACCATCGGAACGTCAAAGAGGCCAAAGAAGCTGAAGGAAAGATCGACGAAGCGGCTGATGCCGAGAATGTTGAGCAGACTCAGGGTGCCGAGGAAGATGCCGGCGAGCACGAGGAAGACGCGCTGGCGGCGCTGGCGATAGTTCGGCTCGCTGGTGGACTCTACTGGCCGCCCGTCGGGGCCGTCCGTCATCGTTCCACTTGTCCAAGGTTGGCATGAATGACAGAGCCGTTGATCACCGGCGAGGTCGCGGCCCACAGCAACGCGTCCGCGATCTCCCCGGGCTCGATCAACCGGTTGAATGCAGACATGCCGCGCACCGAGTCCATCGCATCCGTCGGCACATGGTCGCGCAGCATCTCGGTGTCGGTAAAGCCGGGGCAGACGCAGGCGGTGTGGATGCCGGTTCCGGCGAGGTCCTGGCAGGTAGCACGCATCATGCCCACCTGGGCGTGCTTGCTCACCACATAGCTGAAGCTGCCCGGCACCGCCTTCTCGGACAGCGTGGAGCCGACGAACAGGATGCAGGAGCCGGCGCCCATGCGCGGAATCAACCAGCGGTTCAGGCTGTTGATCGCCAGCACGTTGATCTGCATCACGTCCCGAAACGGCTGGTCTGCGGTTTCGGTGGCGCTGTCGTTCTCGAGGCGGGAGGCGTTGTGCACCATGGCGACTTCGTCGGCTCCATCCACGGCCGCCCGGAGCTGCTTTTGCACGTTGTGCAGGAACAGCGGGTCGGATAGATCGCACGGAATGTGCTGAACGCTTGGCAGCGGGCAGGGGCGGCGGGAGAGGTTGACGACCCCAAAGCCGGCGTCGGCGAAGCGCTCCGCGGTGGCGAGGCCAATGCCGGCACTGGCGCCTGTGACGATGGCAGCTTTCATTCAAGACTCTCCTTGGGGAACCTCTGATGGAGTCGGTCCCGCTGGCTGGATCGTGCCTCCGCAGGAGCGACTCTTGTGGTCGCCCGCATCGGCAGCATCAGGCGATCACGGGCGACCACAAGGGTCGCCCGTACGAGAGCTCCATTCGGCGCTGGCCCATTGCCCCGGCCCAGACGAGGCGCGCAGCCTGATTTCATCGATGGGCAGGCGCTCGAACTCTTCGCGGGCGCGAAGCTCGCGCAGAAACCAGTGGGCGAGTTCCTCCACCGTCACGTTGCGCACGTCTAGCAAGGTGACGTCGCGGGCCAGGAACTCGAGGCGTTCGTCGCCGAACCCAACGGTGACGCGACTGCCGCTTGCCTCAATGTCGAGGTGCGGCGAGCGCGCCGGCAGGAGGGTGGTTTCATCCAACTGGTCACACAGCTCCTTCAGCAGTTGCTTCAAGGCGTTGTAGTCGAAGCACAGGCCATCGTCGCCAATCTCGCCGATAGCCTCTGCCTCGACGAAGAAATTGTGCCCGTGCAGGTTCTCCCGCTCGGTGGCCGAGAAAATCGTGAAATGCGCCGCCGAGAAATGCAGGTAGTCCTTGCTGATCGATATGGTCGCCCGTTGCGCGGTCGCCACCCTCCCTTCCTGCCCTTCCGGCACGTTCCAACACCTTCAGGCGAGGCGACTGTCGAGGTAGTCGATGATGTCGGCGGACTCGTACATCCAACGGGTGCCTGCGGCGGATTCAATGCGCAGGCAAGGCACGGTGCTGCGACCGCCGCCGGCCAGGAGTTCGCGGAAGGCGGCGGGGTCTCGCAGGATGTCCCGCTCCGGCAGTTCCACCCCGCGCCCGTTCAGGTAGCTGCGCACTCGGGCGCAGAAGGGGCAGGAGCGGTATTGGTAGAGCACATAGCTCTCGTCATTCTTGTCTTTGCCGCCATCCATGCCCAAGCTCCACCTTCGCTTCGCGGGAGCGCGAGTATAAACTTCGGCCATGGCCAAGCGGCGCAGGCAATCGAGTGCGAAGCAGGTGGCGCGGGCGCGCATCACCATCAGCGCCGGCATCGGTGCGGTGGTGGCCTTGGTCGCCATCGTCGGCATCGGCTACAGCCTCGGATTCGGTGGTGCCGACGAGCCATATCAGGTGCTCGAGGATCGGCCGGACGGCGACGGCGATGTGGAGGTGGTGGAGTATTTCTCCTGGGCCTGCATCCATTGCCGCAATCTCGACGAACTCATCGAGGGCTGGAAACAGAACCTGCCCGGTGGCGTGACATTCCGGCGCGTGCATGCGTCGTACTCCGGACCCCTGAGGGTGCTGGCGAGAACCCACGTGGCGCTCGAACGCCACGACGCCCTGGACGCCAACCATGCCCGCATCTTCCGCGCCATCCACGACCGCAACCGGCAGTTCCTCACCGCTGAGGCGATGGCCGATTTCGTCGGCGGTTACGGCATCGACCGCGAGACGTTTCTGGCGGCGGTGGGTTCTGCCGCTACCGCTTCTGCGGTGGATCGCGACGCCGCCCAGGCCGCCGCCATCGGCGTCTTCGCCGTGCCAATGCTGGTGGTGGACGGCAAGTACATCATCAACATGGGCGTCGGAAGAAAGCAGGCGCTGGCGAATCTGGACGAACTGATCGAGGAACTGCTGGCACAGCGCGGCGCCTAAAGGACTGGCATCCGCTTCGACCGGAAGGCAGGATGCCTTCGCTACGAGGGCCGCTGTTCCAAGCTGGCAGCCAACGCCGTAGAAACGCCGTAGAAGGGCGCTGGCTCCAGGCCGAAGTGGTGACCCGAAGGCCAGCAGTTACTTCGCGACTGCCGAGGCGCGTGAGGGCGACGCATGGCGCAGGGCAAACGACAGCCAGCACGACGCAAACGTCCCGCGAGCGGCAAGGGCAAGCGCCCGAGCACGCGGCGCAAGCAGCCCTCGCGGCTGTGGCGCGCCTTTCTCTTCTGCCTGCGATGGGGTTTCGCTGCCGGGTCCGCTGGCATCGTCGCTGTCGCCGGCTACCTCTTCTTCCTCGACCGCCAGATCACGAGCACGTTCGAGGGTCGGCGTTGGTCCTTGCCGGCGCGTATATACGCGGCGCCAGTCGAGCTATACCCCGGCGCAGGGCTGTCGCAACGCGATGCCGTGGCGGAACTCACGCGGCTCGGCTACCGCGAGGTGGAGTTCGCGAACGCGCCCGGTAGCTGGTCAGCACGAGGCAACACCCTGCGCGCCGTGCTGCGGCCCTTTCGCTTCGGCGACGGCGAGCGTGGCGAACTTCCGCTCGCCATCGAGTTCGATGAAGGCCGCGTGGTGCGCATCGACGATGGCACCGGCGGCAAGCTGCCCATCGCTCGGCTGGAACCGCCGCAGGTGGGCAGCTTCTTCCCCAGCCACGGCGAAGACCGGCTGATCCTCTCGCCGGAGGAGACGCCGCCGCTACTGCCAGCGACGTTGAAGGCGGTGGAGGACCGCACCTTCGACTCCCATCCAGGTTTCGACCTCAAGGGCATCCTGCGCGCTGCATGGGTGAACCTTTCCACAGGCGAACTGAGCCAAGGCGCGAGCACCCTCACGCAGCAGCTTGTGCGCTCCTACTACCTCACGAACGAGCGCAGCTTTGCCCGCAAGCTCAAGGAGCTGGCCTTCGCGGTGTTGCTAGAAGCACGCTTCACGAAAGCGGACCTGATGAACTCGTACGTCAACGAAATCCACTTGGGTCAGGACGGTGCCCGCGCCGTACACGGCTTCGGCCTCGGCAGCCAGTTCTACTTCAACAAGCCCATCGCCGAACTCGGCGCGCACGAGATTGCGCTGCTCGTGGCGGTGATCCGCGGGCCTTCCTACTACGATCCGTTCCGCCATCCCGAACGCGCCAAGAGGCGCCGCGACCGCATCCTCGGCACG
>VXPR01000345.1 GCA_009839405.1 Gammaproteobacteria bacterium | reverse complement strand
TCTACAGGTGGTTGCGGACCGGCTGGCGGCGCGCATCGAATCGGACTATTCCGACGACCGACTCCTCGCCCTCATCCGCAATCACGGGTTGCAGGAGGAATGAAGCGATGTACCTTGCTTTGGCGGTAGTTTCGTGCAAGCTCCAACATGAAGGTGTGGGAAGGTGCCATGCCAATGCCTGACGATTCTGTGGCCCACCGTCGGTCCTTGCAGGTCTGACCATGACCGACACGGTTGTCGCATCTCAGAGCCGCGAAGTCGTGATGGGTTTCGAGCGGCCCTTCGTCGTCATCGGCGAGCGCATCAACCCCACCGGACGAAAGGCTCTGGCCGCGGAAATGAAGGTGGGTGACTACCACCGCGTGGTGGACGATGCCGTCGCCCAGGTTGCCGCCGGCGCCGACATGCTCGACGTCAACGCCGGCATTCCGCTGGCCGACGAACCGGGCATCCTCGCCGAAGCCGTCAAGCTCGTACAGTCCGTCACCGATGTCCCTCTTTCCATCGACTCCTCCATCGTCGCCGCGCTCGAAGCCGGTCTCGCCGTCTACCGGGGCAAGGCGCTCGTCAACTCGGTCACCGGCGAAGAGGACAGGCTTGAGTCGGTGTTGCCGCTCGTGGCCCGGCACGGTGCGGCGGTCGTCGCCATATCCAACGACGAGACCGGCATTTCCGAGGATCCGGACGTGCGCTTCGAGGTGGCCCGAAAGATCGTTGAACGGGCACGCGACCACGGCATTCCCTCGAACGACGTGGTGGTTGATCCCCTGGTCATGCCAATCGGCGCGATCAACTCTGCTGGCCGCCAGGTCATGAGCCTGGTTCGCCGCCTGCGTACCGAACTGAAGGTCAACACCACCTGCGGCGCGTCCAACGTGAGCTTTGGGCTGCCCAACCGCAACGGCATCAACAGTGCCTTTCTGACGATGGCCATCGGCGCGGGGTTGACATCCGCGATCACCAATCCGCTGCACGACCCCGTGATGCAAGCCGTCTTGGGCGCTGACGTGATGATGGGCCACGATCCCGACTGTGTGCGCTGGATCGGCAAGTACCGCGAGCCCGATGCACACTCCGGAGCGCGCTCGAACCGGCGGGAACGCCGGCGGCGTCGCCAGCGCGGCTAAGTCGCACAAGGGGGTCTGCGACCCATGGCAGGATGTCCCACCGAACGCAAGGCGCGGGTGGTGTTCACGCCGTCCGGCCGTCGAGGCGCGTTCTCCTGCGGCACGCCCTTGCTGGAGGCGGCGTGGAGAATCGGCGTGGACGTTGCCTCCATCTGCGGTGGCCGTGGGCTCTGCGGGCGCTGTCGGGTCGTTTGCAGCACGGGCAGCTTCCCCAAGCACGGCATCGTCTCTAGCCCAGAGCACCTCTCGCCCCCCGGTGCCGTCGAGAGCCGCTTTGGCGAACGGAACCGGCCGCTCGCGCCCGACCACCGGCTGAGCTGTCAGGCGACCATCGAAGGCGATCTCCTGATCGACGTGCCGCCGGAGAGCCAAGTGCATCGCCAAGTGGTGCGCAAGGCAGTGGACTCACGGCCGATCCGGCTGGATCCGGTGGTGCGTCTCCATTTCGTGGACGTTCCGCCGGCGGACCTCGAAGTCGCCGGCAGCGACCTGACACGCCTGCTCGACGCGCTGTACGCGCAGTGGGGCCTGCGGCCGACGTTCCCGGCGGCATTGCTGACGGACTTGCAGGGCCTGTTGCGCGCCGGCGGGTGGTCGGTGACCGTCGCCGTCCACCAAGATGCCGAAGTCCTCGCGGTCTGGCCGGGCTTCAAGGCGTCAATCTATGGTCTCGCGATCGACGTAGGTTCCACCACGATTGCCGCGCACTTGTGCGACCTCGGCAGCGGCGATGTCTTGTGCTCGAACGGCATGATGAATCCGCAGATCCGCTTTGGCGAAGACCTGATGAGCCGGGTGTCCTACGCCATGATGCACCCCGAAGGCAGCTCCGAGTTGACGCGCGAGGTGCGGCGTGCCGTCAACGAGCTCGTGGCGAGCACCACAGCGGAAGCAGGCGTGGCGCCGGAGGAGGTCATCAGCCTTGCATTCGTTTGCAATCCGATCATGCACCACCTGCTGCTCGGCATCAGTCCGGTGGAGCTTGGCGGCGCGCCCTTCGCCCTGGCGGCCCAGGACTCCGTTCACTTGCCGGCCCGGGACTTGGGCGTGGAAGTGAACCCTGGCGCTGTGGCCTACGCCTTGCCGTGCATTGCCGGCCACGTCGGCGCCGACACCGCCGGCGTAGTGCTTTGCGAGCAACCGCATCGAAGCGCGGCGGTGACCCTGCTCGTGGACATCGGCACCAATGCGGAAGTCGTGCTCGGTAGCGACGCGCGCCTGCTCGCTTGCTCCAGTCCGACTGGACCGGCCTTCGAGGGGGCCCAGGTCAGTTCCGGTCAACGGGCCGCGCCGGGCGCCATAGAACGGGTGCGGATTGACCCCGTCACCTTGGACACGCGGATTCGCGTGATTGGCTCGAAACTCTGGTCCGACGAGGCTGGCTTCAGCGAAGCCTTGCCGGCGCAGGGAGTCACTGGCATTTGCGGTTCGGGCATCATCGAGGCGATTGTCGAGATGTGGCTGGCGGGCATCCTCACCAGCGATGGAGTGATCGACGGCGAGGCCCGGCGCTCGCCTCGCCTGGTCCGCGATGGCCGCACGTATTCCTTCGCCATCGTCGGTGACCGGATCATGGTCACGCAGACCGATGTGCGTCAGATTCAGCTCGCCAAGGCAGCGCTGCGTGCTGGCATCGAGCTGCTGATGGACCGGCTTGAGGTGGCCTCCGTGGATCGGATCCGGTTGGCTGGCGCGTTCGGCAGCCACATCGATGTGCGCTACGCCATGGCTCTCGGCATGATCCCAGACTGCGCGCTCGACGCGGTCTCGGCGGTGGGCAATGCCGCCGGCCACGGCGCCAGAATCGCACTCCTGAACAAGGGTTCGCGGCGCGAGATCGAGTCGGTGGTCAAGGGCGTGGAGAAGGTGGAGACGGCCACTGAGCCGAAGTTCCAGCAGTACTTTGTCGATGCCATGGCGATACCGCACGGGCCGGATGACATGGCGCGCCGAGCCACCCTCTTTCCCGGCCGGGTGACGCGGGTTGCGCACACCGCGACACAGAGGCCGAGCCGGGCACGGAGGAGACGTTCGAAGCCCGGGACGGCACCCCCGCGGGCCTCGAAATCACGATAAGCTGACGAGGCAATGCCAGAGGGAAGACACCGCCATGGCTAGACGATCAGGTGGCAGACGGGCGCGTGTTGCCGAGCGCGCCGCACCCTTGGCTGAAGCGGTCAAGCCCGTGCGCCCGGGGCAGACGGGTGGCAAGTTCCGACCTCTCTCGGACGCCGACGTCCTCGCCATCGTCGAGAATGCCTTCAGGATTCTGGACGAGGTCGGCTTTGCCGACGCCACGCCGCACTGCATCGAGACCTGCACGGCGGCAGGTGCCGTACTCGGCGACGACGGGCGCCTGCGCATGCCGCGCAGTCTGGTCGAACGCACGTTGCAGCAGGCGCGGCGGAATCTGGTGCTGCACGGTCAGGATCCGCAGTGGGACTTGGACTTAAGCGGCACACGGGTACATTTCTCCACCGCCGGTGCCGCGGTCATGCTCGCCGACTCAGAGAACAGGCTCTACCGCGACTCGGAGGCACAAGACCTCTACGACATGGCGCGCATCGCCGATGCCTGCGAGCACATCCACATGTTTCAGCGCACTTGCGTGCCACGTGACATATCCGACAACTATGCCCTCGACATCAACACCCTCTACTGCTCGGTGATGGGCACGAGCAAGCACGTCGGTTCGAGCTGGACGTTGTATCCGCACCTCGAGAAGAGCTTCGAGATGCTGCACATGATCTCTGGCGGGGAAGCCGCTTGGCGGGCGCGCCCCTTCGTCAGCCAGTCCAACTGTTTTGTCGTCCCGCCGCTCAAATTCGCCACCGATGCGCTGGAGTGCCTGCGGGTGGCCGTGCAGGGAGGCATGCCGGTGTTGCTGTTGTCCGCGGCACAGGCCGGCGCAACCGCGCCGGCCCACCTTGCCGGGACCGTCTCGCAAGCCTGGGCAGAGTGCCTCGGGGGGCTAGCGTACGTGAACGCGATCGAGCCCGGCGCGCCGGCGATTCTCGGCGCGTGGCCGTTCGTTTCGGACCTGCGCACGGGGGCGATGAGCGGCGGCTCGCCGGAGCAGGGCCTCCTGTCCGCCGCCTGCGCCCAGGTCGGCAACCATCTCGACCTTCCCTTCGGCACAGCCTGCGGCATGAGCGACGCCAAGTTTCCCGACTTCCAGGCCGGTGCCGAACGGGCAGCGACGGTGCTGCAGGCGGCCCTGTCCGGCGCGAACATCGTTTATGAATCTGCCGGCATGTACGCCAGCCTGCTCGGTGCCTGCCCGGAAAGCATGTTGCTGGACAACGACATCCTGGGTGCCGTGGGACGCGCTGTTCGCGGCATCGAAGTCAACGCCGACACGTTGAGCTTTGCGGAGATTGAGCGGATCTGCTGCACTGGAGAAGGTCATTACCTAGGTTCGGACACCACCTTGCAGGTGATGCAAAGCGAATACATCTATCCGGACCTCAGCGACCGCACCAGCCCGACGGTGTGGGAGGAGCTTGGCAAGCCGGTGCTGCTCGATCGGACCGTCGAGCAAGCGCGGGAACTGCTCGTGCGCCACGTGCCCCGCCACGTCAGCGACCAACTCGACGAGCAACTGCGCGCCGAGTTTCCGATCTTCCTCTCCCGCGAGGCGATGGGACGCTGACGGAGCCACGCAAGTCCCTTGGTATTGCAGCGGCGCCAGGTCCGCCACCGCGTTGTCCGCCAGCGACAGGTGCTCCAGCGCCGGCAGCTGCGCCAGCGGCCCGAGGTCGGAATCCGCCTTGCCTTAAGTCCGCAGGGTTGGTGGCAACGCCGGTCGAATCGGCCTACGCTGTAGGTCATACCAGTGTGTGCTCGTTGATCTGATGGCCAAATGGTTGCTCTTCCTGTTCGCTGCGGTCGTACTCGCCCTCATCCCGTGGGTCCCCGAACTGGTGCGGCTCAGGATTCGCTTTCTCCGGTGGATCCACTGGACGTGGGCTGCGGGCATGCTTGACGACCACTTCACAGGTTGGTGCTGGTTCTTCCGGGTGGCACTCGCCTCGGTGGCGATCGTGCTGTTCTACATTGGATGGGTCCTGTGACATGACGACCAACACCATCACGACCCACGACTCGAGTGACCCGGCCCAGGCGGTCGTCGCCACGCTGCGCCGCGACGGCGCCGCAGTGGTCGCCAACCTCGTCGCGCCCGAGGTCATGGACCAGCTCACGGCTGATCTCAAGTTCGACGACGAGACAAAGACCGGCAACGACTTCATCGGCGGCTCCGACAACCGGTCCATCGGCGCGGTGCTCCACGCCAATCCCGAGTTGTGCGAGACGCTTCTGGTCAACGAGCGCGTGCTGGCAATCGCCGACAGCATCTTGCGGCCGGAGAAGCCGATGGCCGCGTCGTCGCAACCGATCAAGCGCGAGAAGCCCCGATTCGCGACCTCCGACGACGGGTGCGCCCAGATCCTGAGCGTGACCGCACCGCCCGAGAGCGGTCCCTATTGCCACCACTACCGGGTCGGGGCCTCGGTGTCGATCGAGGCGCGCAACGGTGGCGCGGTGCAGGTGCTGCACCGGGAGATGGCCATCTACGAGCCGTACGTCGCCCACGGGCCGGGGAGCCGGGATTTCATCCTGAACATGATGTGGGCCGGCTCCGACTTCACCGCCGCCAACGGCGCCACGCGGCTCGTCCCGGGAAGCCACCTGTGGCCCGCCGACCGAGTCGCCAACGAAAGCGAGGTGGCCCAGGCCGTCATGCCCAAGGGGTCCGTGCTCTTCTGGCTGTGCCGCACGCTCCACGGCCTCGGTGCCTGCAACAGTGAAACGAGGCGCACGGGCATATTCCATTCCCTGGTCGTCAACTGGCTCGCCCAAGAGGAGAACCAGTACCTCGCCTTTCCGCCCGAAGCGGCCGCGCGGTTGTCGCAGAAAGCGCGTCAGCTCGTCGGCTACCGTTCGAGCGGCACCTGCGGCTGGGTCAAGGGCCGCGACTCGCATGACCTCCTGGCGTCAGGAGCGAGCGGTCCGCTGGAATGAGGCTCGGCGCATTGCTCGGTCCCGTGACCGGGAACTCCCCGCCGGACTTCCTGGCCGAGCAGGCGCGGACCTATGCCAACGCAGGTTTCGACAGTCTCTGGTCGGCCCAAGCCCTGGGGCGCGGCTTCATGCTCCCCGACCCGTTCGTGGCCTTGAGCGTCGCGGCAACTGCGGCCGATGTCGAAATCGGCACGGCGGTCGTCCAAGCCCCCCTCTACGACCCGATGGACCTCGCCCACCGAGTCTTCTCGCTGCAGCAGATCTGCGGGGACCGCCTGACCATGGGTCTTGGTGCCGGCTCGACGGCATCCGTGCGTCCTACGGATGTATTCGCGCGCCCTGCGCCAGAGCTAGCCCGAGCACTTGCCGCCCCCGATAACGCAGAAGCGGGAGCAATGTGGGTGGTTGAGGGCGACTTCTCCGAGTGCTCCCGATAGCGTCGGGCCAAGGTCGAAGGGTCCTTCGTAGGGCAGCAGGGTGCAGCTCACCACGGATGGTTGCGTCGCGCCCTTGTGCTTTACCACCATGCGTGACGAAGCGCACATGACGTCGCTCGGGCGCACGCCCAGGAGCTCCCAGCATTCGGTGGTGATCTCCGGCGTGTCGGCGTCTTCGTCCATTTCTGGAAACAGGACCAATCGCTTTGGGTCCTCGACGTTGAGGTCAATTCCGTGCGCCTCGAGCAGTTGCTTGAAGCCGGTTCGCATTGCCGGCTCGTCGTCGCCCCAGCGCAGGCGTCCGGCTACGCACAGGTTGAAGCCGTTCTCGTCGAGCCATTTGAGCCCCTGCATTGCCTGCGTCCAGGAACGGCTGCCGCGCTCCTCCTCGTGGAGCTCACGGCGAAAATGGTCCACCGAGACGCGCAGCGCCAGACGTTGCCCAAAGCGCTCCTTGAGCGCCAACAGACCTTCGGCGCACTTGATCATGGGTCGCATTCCGTTGGTGAGCACGAGCGCTCTGTGACCTCGCCCCAGGCTCGAATGGAGCATGTCGAGCATGTCCGGATTCATGAACGGCTCACCGCCCGTGAAGCCGATCTCCTCAACGCCCAAGTCAAGGCTCTCGGCCTCGGAGAGAAACGCCTCGACCTCGACTGCGCGCAGATAGACCAGCGCGTCATTGCGCGGAGTCGACTCCATGAAGCAGTTGGCGCAGGCGAGGTTGCACAGCGTGCCGGTGTTGAACCACAGGGTACGAAGGCGCTCGAGCGCGACCCGCGCCCGGGCCTTCCCGTCTGCGGTGATGTAGGCATGCTGGAAGCTATGGCCTGCCTGAGGCCCGGCCAAGGCACTGGCAATGATGTCCGTCATGCCGTCACTCCGATGCGCTGTTTGCCGCTGCCCCGCCATGGGCCGCAAAGTGTAGTGGCGTTACTGCGCGATTCCCTGCAAGTGCTCGTTGCACATTTGCACGAGCGCTCCAAGCGGTGGCGACGCACCCTACCGGTTTGCCGCAGCGTGCAGGATGGCCATGGTCCGCTCTGCGGCGCGGTCCCAGGAAAACAGGCTCGCTCGCCGTTCGGCCGCCACGGCGTGCGTGCTGTATGCCTGGTTGTCGGCACCTAGGGTTAGGAAGCCGCGGGCGATGTCGTGCGTGTCCGCGGGGTTGACCAGCACGGCAGCGTCGCCGGCGACCTCGGCCAAGGCGCCGGCGTTGGCGGCGATGGCGGGTTTGCCGCGCTGCATGGCTTCCACCAGCGGGAGTCCGAAGCCCTCGTAGTGGGAGGCCACCACTACGCCCACGCAGCCGGCGTAGAGGCTTGCCAGCACATCCTCGTTGACTGCACCGAGGTCGACGATGCGGTTGTTGGCGGCGATGGCTGCGTCGAGCGTTGGTTCGTTCCAGCCTTGGCTGCCGGCAAGCACGAGATCGACGGGCGGCAGGCCACCTTCGCAGGCGTGGGTGAAGCCCTCGATGACGCCGCGCAGGTTCTTGCGCGGTTCCTTGGTGCCGACGAACAGGAAGAAGGGGCGCGGGTGGGAGAAGGGCAGTGCCTTGGGGAGGCAGCGCGCGCCTTCGTGAATGACGTGGACGTTGCGGGTGCGGTAGGGGGCGAGACGATTGGCGGTGTCTTGGGATACGGCGATGACGTGGTCGGCGCGCTTTAGCGCCACCGGCATCAGGGCGGTCTCCAGCAAACGGTTGGCGCTTCGCATGGTTGCGGGGGCCACGCGCCAGACCAGGTCATGGATTGTGACGACGGTGGGCACGTCGGCGAGCAGCGCCGGAAGGTGGTGACGGGGAGAGAAGAAGACGTCCACTTGGTCTTGTCGGGCCCAGCGCGGAAACAAGGTGTGAACGACAAGAGGATCTGGCAACCCCCGCTTGGCTCCTGAACGGAAGGTCGCAGCGAAAGGCGGTTCCTCGGCCAAGCCGCTGTCGCGGAAGCTGTCGAGATAGACGCAGAGGTCGTGATGCTTGGCGAGTCGCGCCAGGATCTCCCGCGTGTAGATGCCGATGCCGGTGAATGGATTGCGCAGGGGCCGCCCATCCACTCCGATCCGCAAGCGTTGCATTCGGTAGCCCGGGCTCAAGCCGGGCGCAGCTCAGCGTCCAGGTCGTGGTCGTCGCAGAAGTAGAAGAAATTGTCGCGCAGCTCGGCGATGCGGGCGTCCGGGGGCACTTCGATCTCCATCACCAGCGAGAAGATGGGGGTGCCGGTGTGGGCGGCGCGTTCGGTGACCGTGTCGAGGTTATAGATGTTGATGTTGCGGGAGGAGAAGAAGCCTGCCACGAGGTGGACGATGCCGGGATGGTCCATCGCGGTGACGCTTACGGTGTAGGGAATGCGCCCCTGCACGTCGCCGCGCTCGCCGGTTAGGCGGAAGAGGAAGGCGAGGTCCATCTCCTTGGCGAGCTTCACCAGGCGCGTCTCGAGCCGCTGCAGGTGCAAGGCGCCCCCGGTTACCGACATCAGCACCGCGAACTCGCCGCCGAGCACGGTCATGCGGCTGTCTTCGATGGATAGGTTCAGGTCGTGCACCACCTTGGCGATCTCGTTGACGACGCCGGGGCGGTCCTGGCCAACGGTGGAGATCACGGCGCGGCTGATGGTGGCGGTGTTGCCGATGGTGGATGTCCGTCTCATGCGCCATCGTCCGCCGCGGTCATGGTCGACGCGCTGTCGCTTGCCGCCAGCATTCCGCGCAGGCGGTCGCCGAGCTCGGCCACCGAAACGCGTTCTTGCGCCATGCTGTCCCGGTCGCGAATGGTTACGGTGTCGTCCTCCTCGATGGTGCGGAAGTCGATCGTAATGCACATGGGCGTGCCCACCTCGTCGTGGCGGCGGTATGCCTTGCCGATGTTGCCGGTGTTCTCGAACAGGATGCGGCCGAGGCCAAGCCGCTGCAGTTCAGCCTTGATGGCCCGCGCCCGCGCCACGAGGCCCTCGTGGTTGCGCTTGAGCGGAATGACGGCGGCCTTGATGGGCGCGAGGTGGGCTTTGAGCGCGAGCACCGTGCGCTGGCCGCCATTGTCGAGCTGCTCCACGCGGTAGCCCTCGTTCAGCACGGCAAGCACGCCGCGGTCGACGCCGGCCGACGGCTCGATCACCCACGGCACGCTCCAGCGCTTCGCTTGCTGGTCGTGCACCGCAAGCCGCACGCTCGAGTCGGGGTTCGGCATCACCTTGGCGTGAATGTCGAGATCGTCCTGATTGCGGGTGTGGGAACCGAGATCGAAGTCGGAGCGGTTGGCGATGCCCTCGAGTTCCTCCACGCCGTGCGGGAAGCGATACATGATGTCCACCGTGGCCTTGGAGTAGTGCGACAGGTCCTCGGCGGGGTGGTGGTAGAGGCTGAGATGCGCAGGGCTAACTCCCTGCTGCGTCCACCACGCCATCCGCTCCTGCACCCAGCGCTCGTGCCATTCCTCGTCCGTTCCTGCCTCGACGAAGAACTCGAGCTCCATCTGCTCGAACTCGCGCACCCGGAAAATGAAGTTGCGCGGCGTGATCTCGTTGCGGAACGCCTTGCCGATCTGGGCTATGCCGAAGGGGGGCTTGCGGGAGGTGGAGTCGAGCACGTTGCGGAAGTTGGTGAAAATCGACTGCGCCGTCTCGGGGCGCAGGTACGCGAACGATGAGCCGTCGTCGATGGGGCCGACAGCGGTGCGGAACATCAGGTTGAAGGGCCGCGGCTCGGTGAGGTCGTCGGAGCCGCAATTGGGGCAGCGACCGTCTTCGATGTGGTCCGCGCGCCAGCGACTCTTGCAGGCGCGGCAGTCCTGCAGCGGGTCGGTGAAGGTGTCTTCGTGGCCGGAGTAGCGCAGCACCTTGGGATTGGTGAGGATGGAGCAGTCGAGCCCCTCCACGTCGTCGCGCTCGTAGACCATCGACCGCCACCACGCGGCCTTGAGGTTGTTCTTGAGCTCGACGCCCAAGGGGCCGTAGTCATAGATGCCCTGCAAGCCACCGTAGAGCTCGCTCGCCTGGTACAGAAACCCCCGTCGCTTGGCGAGTGCGACAAGCTCATCCATGCTCTCGGCAGTCACGGGGGTCTCCGGCTCGGTGGTGCGGCGCTTAGCACGAGGATTTTATCGCAGGCTTTGGCGAAGCTCCGCACAAAAGCCGTCCGTCGCGAGACCCCCACGCTGGCCAACTGGGCTTCTGCAGGCTTTTAGCGATTGCGCCTGCGCCCCCGTGCGAGGCTCGCCAGCAATGCGGCGGCCAACACGAGCAGCCAGGCATGGCCGAAGCGCACGAAAGGGGTTTGTCCCTGAACGACGTGGAACGTGCCGTCAAGCACTCCTGCCCGGAACTGCGGCAGCGCCGCGACTTCGTTCGTCGTCTTGCCGGCCAGCCAAGCCCGTGCCGGCACAGTGTCGCCACGCTCGTCGACAATGGCGGTGATGCCGTTGTTGGTGGCGCGGAGCAGGTAGCGGCCGGTCTCTACCGCGCGCATTCGAGCGATCTGCATGTGCTGGTGGGGCCCTATGGAGGCGCCGAACCAAGTGTCGTTGCTCAATGTGACGAGGGCCGCGGCGTTGGCCGCATCGCGACGCACCATGTCGGGGTAGGCGATTTCATAGCAGATGGCAACGGCCAGTGGCACGCCACCGGCAAGCAAGACCGGCTGTGCGGCCTCGCCCGGTTGGGAGCGCGACATGGGCAGGTCGAAAAAGCCAATGAGGCCCCGCAGCAAGCCTTCGAGCGGCACATACTCGCCAAACGGCACCAGCCTGCGCTTCAGGTAGGTG